>NZ_JAJSZC010000172.1:0-17332 GCF_036815105.1 Streptomyces sp. IBSBF 3136 | reverse complement strand
GTGGACCCCCGACCGCAACGCCGGCTTCTCCTCCAGCGACCCCGGACGCCTCTTCCTGCCCACGATCATGGACCCGGTCTACGGCTACCAGGTCACCAACGTGGAAGCCTCCATGTCCTCCCCGTCCAGCCTCCTGCACTGGACCCGCCGCATGATCGAGATCCGCAAGCAGAACCCCGCCTTCGGACTCGGCTCGTTCACCGAACTCCAGTCGTCCAACCCGGCGGTGATCGCCTTCCTGCGCGAGTACGGCGACGACCTGGTGCTGTGCGTGCACAACTTCTCGCGGTTCGCGCAGCCCACCGAGCTCGATCTGCGGACCTACGACGGACGGCACCCCGTCGAGCTGATCGGCGGGGTGCGCTTCCCCGCCATCGGTGAACTGCCCTACCTGCTGACCCTCGCGGGCCACGGCTTCTACTGGTTCCGGCTCACCCGAGTCGCATCCCGCATCGGCCGCCGCCGCTGACCGCACGGCGCCGAGGAAAGGACGCGTCACCATGCCGAAGACCATCACCGTCCGGCCGAGAACCGCGGCCGGCGTCGACCGGCCGCTGGCCTCGCTGGGCGGGCTGCTGCACGACTGGCTGCCCAAGCAACGCTGGTTCGCCGGCAAGGACCGGCCCGTCACCGATCTGTCGGTGCTGTCCGTGACCGAGCTGTTCCCGGGCTGTCTGCACCTGCTGGTCCACGCCTCGCACGCGCCGGTGCCCACGCCCGGCGGCACACCCCCGCCCGGCGACTGCTACCAGTTGCTGCTCGGGGTGCGCGAGCGGCTGGCCCCGCGGCTCGAGCGGGCGTACATCGGCCGCGCCGAGGAGGGCCCGCTGGCCGGTCTCGCGGTGTACGACGCCCTGCACGACCCGCGCTCGGCGCACCTGCTGCTGGAGCGGCTGCGCCGGCCCGGCAGCACCGGACCCCTGCGCTTCGAGTCGGACCCGGGCGCCGAGCTGCCCGGCGCGCTGCCGCCGCGGCTGCTGGACGCCGAGCAGTCCAACACGTCGATCGTGTACGGCGACGCCTGCATCCTGAAGGTGTTCCGCCGCATCCAGCCGGGCGTCAACCCCGACCTGGAAGTGCCGGGGGCGCTGGCCGCGCAGGGCTGCGCGCGGGTGCCCGCGCCGGTCGCCTGGTTCAGCACGACCGCTCCGCGGCCGGCCACCCTGGGCGTGCTGCAGCCGTTCCTGCCCGACGCCACCGACGGCTGGACGCTCGCCCTGCGGGCGCTCGGCACCGGCGACGACTTCACCGCAGAGGCCCGGGAACTGGGTCGGGCCATGGCCGAGGTGCACCTCGCGCTGGCCGAGGCCTTCCCGCCGGCCGGTCCGGGCGAGAACGGGCGTACGGCGGAGGCGATGCGCGCCCGGCTGGACGCCGCCGCGCACGCCGTGCCGGCGCTGCGGCCCTTCGTCCCGGGCCTGCGGGCCGCGTTCGGCGCGCTGGCCACGTGCGACACCGGTCCGCCGGCCCAGCGCATCCACGGCGACCTGCACCTCGGGCAGGTACTGCGGGCCGGCCGCGACTGGTTCGTGATCGACTTCGAGGGAGAGCCGTCCCGGCCGCTCGACGAGCGGCGGGCACCGCAGTCCCCGGTGCGTGACGTGGCCGGGATGCTGCGCTCCTTCGACTACGCGGCCCGGCAGCGCCGCCCCTGGCGACCCGAATGGGCGCGCCGCTGCCGGGAGGCGTTCTGCGCGGGCTACGCGGCCCGCGCCGGGTGGGATCCACGCAAGAAGCACGCGCTGCTGCGCGCGCACGAGACGGACAGGGCGGTGTACGAGGTGCTGTACGAAGCGAGACACCGGCCCGACTGGTTGCCGGTTCCGATGGCCGCGATCGAGCGGCTCGCCGTGTGGGGAGGCTGACGTCATGGCATTGCGCGACACTTCACGTCCCGAGGCCGCCGGACCGGTCCCGCCGGTGGCGGTTCCGCTCGACGCCGCCGACCGCGACCGCCTGCTCGGCGGCGCTCACCACGATCCGCACGCCCTGCTGGGCGCCCACCCCGTGCCGGGCGGCACGCTGTTCCGTGCGCTGCGCCCGAACGCCCGTGCGGTGGCCGTCGTGGTCGACGGGGTGTGCGGCGAGCTGGCGTCGGAGGGCGGCGGTGTCTTCGCCGCCGTGCTGCCGTACGAGACGATTCCCGCGTACACGCTGCGGGTGTCCTACGACGGCGGCGAGCAGGAGGTGGAGGACCCCTACCGGTTCCTGCCCGCGCTCGGCGATCTCGACCTGCACCTGATCCGCGAGGGGCGGCACGAGGAGCTGTGGCGGGCGCTCGGCGCCGAGCCCATGACGCACCAGGGTGTGGCCGGGACCCGCTTCACCGTGTGGGCGCCTAACGCGCTGGGGGTGCGGGTCGCGGGCGACTTCACGTACTGGGACGGCACCCAGTACCCGATGCGGTCGCTCGGCGCGTCCGGGGTGTGGGAACTGTTCCTGCCCGGCATCGGCGAGGACGCCCGGTACAAGTTCGAGATCACCTCCCGCCACGGCGGCCGGTTCCTGAAGGCCGACCCGATGGCCCGCCGCACGGAGCTGCCGCCCGCGACCGCCTCCGTGGTCACGGCCTCGCGGTACGAGTGGAACGACGCGGAGTGGATGGCGCACCGCGGCGACACGCCCGTGCACCAGGCGCCGCTGTCGGTGTACGAGGTCCATCTGCCCTCCTGGCGAGGTGGCCTGACCTACCGCGAGCTGGCGGAGGAACTGCCCGCGTACGTGACGGAGATGGGCTTCACGCACGTGGAGCTGATGCCGGTCGCCGAGCACCCCTTCGGCGGCTCCTGGGGCTACCAGGTCACCGGGTTCTACGCGCCGACGGCCCGGCTCGGCACCCCCGACGACTTCCGGTACTTCGTCGACGCCTGTCACCGGGCCGGGATCGGCGTGATCATGGACTGGGTGCCGGCCCACTTCCCCAAGGACGACTGGGCGCTGGGCCGCTTCGACGGGGAACCGCTGTACGAGCCCGGCGACTCCCGGCGGGCCGAGCATCCGGACTGGGGGACGTACGAGTTCGACTACGGGCGGATCGAGGTGCGCAACTTCCTCGTCGCCAACGCCGTGTACTGGTGCGAGGAGTTCCACATCGACGGGCTGCGGGTGGACGCCGTCGCCTCCATGCTCTACCTCGACTACTCGCGGGACTCCGGGCAGTGGGTGCCCAACGTCTTCGGCGGGCGGGAGGACCTGGACGCCGTCGCCTTCCTGCAGGAGATGAACGCCACCGTCTACCGGCGCTGCCCCGGGGTGGTGACGATCGCGGAGGAGTCCACCGCCTGGGACGGGGTGACCCGGCCGACGGACAGCGGCGGGCTCGGGTTCGGCCTGAAGTGGAACATGGGCTGGATGCACGACTCGCTGGAGTACGTCCAGAAGGAGCCGGTGCACCGCAAGTACCACCACCACGAGATGACCTTCTCGATGGTGTACGCGTACAGCGAGAACTTCGTGCTGCCGATCTCCCACGACGAGGTCGTGCACGGCAAGCAGGCCCTGGTGTCGAAGATGCCGGGCGACTGGTGGCAGCGGCGCGCGAACCACCGGGCGTACCTGGGCTTCATGTGGGCCCACCCCGGCAAGCAACTGCTGTTCATGGGACAGGAGTTCGCCCAGGGCGCCGAGTGGTCCGCGGACCACGGGCCCGAGTGGTGGCTGCTGGACGACGACTACGCCTCCGCGGGTGACCACCGGGGCGTGCAGCGGCTGGTGCGGGACCTGAACGGCCTGTACCGGGCGACGCCCGCGCTGTGGCAGCGGGACACCGACCCGGGCGGCTTCCGGTGGGTGCTGTGCGACGCGGCGGACGACAACGTCTTCGCGTTCCTGCGCTTCGCCGCCGACGGGTCCCCGCTGCTCGCGGTGTCGAACTTCTCCCCCGTGGTCCGCGAGGACTACCGGCTGTGGGTGCCGGACGACGTGGCCGCCTGGCAGGAGGAGCTGAACACGGACGACGTCCGGTACGGCGGCGGCGGTGTCGCGGTCGGCGCGCCGGGGGCGCTCAAGCCGGCGGACGGGGCCCTGCGGGTCACGCTGCCACCGCTGGCGACGGTGTTCCTCACGCCCCTGCGCTGAGGTCCGCAGGTGTCGAAGGCCGCCCCAGGGGCAGTCAGGGTCGTGAAGAGACCCGGACTGCCCCTTGTGGCATGGAAGAAGGGCGGCACCGCGTGCGCACCGTCGGAGTGGAAGAGGAACTCCTTCTCGTCGATCCGGAGAGCGGCGACCCGAAGGCGCTCGCCGCGCCCGTGCTGGCCCGCGCGGCCAAGGACGATCCGGCGCAGGACGTGTTCGAGAAAGAGCTGTTCGGGCAGATGCTGGAGTTCGCCACGCATCCGCAGTCGGACATGGAGGCCCTCGGCGACGAGATCGTCCGCTGCCGCAAGGAGGCGGGCCGGCACGCCGGCGAGATCGGCTGCGCGGTCGTCGCCCTGGCCACCTCGCCCCTCGCGGTCAGCCCCTCGCTGAGCATGAACGAGCGCTACCGGTGGCTGGCCGAGCGGTACGGCGTACCGACGTGGGAGCAGCTCGCGTGCGGCTGCCACGTCCATGTGTCGGTGGACTCGGACGAGGAGGGCATCGGGGTCCTCGACCGGGTCCAGCCGTGGCTCGGGGTGCTCCGCGCGATCAGCGCGAACTCCCCCTTCTGGCAGGGCCGGGACAGCGGGTACGCGAGCTATCGCAGCCGGGTGTGGAACCGCTGGCCGTCGGCCGGGCCGACCGAGCTGTTCGGGTCGGCCGAGCGCTACCACCGGCAGGTGGCGGACATGGTGGCCACCGGTGCCGTCCTGGACGAGGGGATGGTCTACTTCGACGCCCGGCTGTCCGCCCGCTACCCGACGGTGGAGATCCGGGTGGCGGACGTCTGCCTCGACGCGGAGACCGCCGTGCTGGTCGCGACGCTGTGCCGGGCGCTGGTGGAGACGGCGGCGCGGGACTGGCGGGCGGGGCGGCCGGCGCCGGACCCCGGTGTGAGCCTGCTGCGGCTCGCCGACTGGCAGGCGGCCCGGTTCGGCATCGAGGAGAACCTGCTCCACCCCGCGACGATGCGGCCGGTGCCCGCCGAGCGGGTGCTGTGGGCCCTGCTGGAGCACAGCGCGGAGGCGCTCACCGCGAGCGGCGACGCCGAACGCGCCGAGCAGGGCGTGCGGGCGCTGCTGCGGGAGGGCAACGGCTCCCGGGTGCAGCGGCGTCTGATGGACCGGACCGGCAGTCTGCGCGACGTCGTCAGGGCCTGCGTGCGTCACACCCAGGGCTGAGGACGGTCGCCGCGGTCAGAAGATCAGTGCCAGGGCGTAGGCCAGGAAGCCGGCGGCGAGCAGGACGACGAGGATGAGGATCAGTGTCAGCGGCGCCTTGGCCCAGCCGCGGCTGCGCATGTCGGGTTCGTGCGGCCCGGCCTCGGGCATGCTGCTCTCGGCCGGCGGGGTCTCGCCGGGCGGGACACCGCCTCCGGGCTCGAGACCGGTGGTGTGCTCGGGATCGGGATCTGGGTTGACGTAACTCATGTGTGCCGAGTCCCCCGGACACGCCCAGATCATCAGCCGATCACGACTTGCCTGATCCTGGCACCGAAACCGCTTCCCTGGGCTACATTCGAGCACCGCCGGCACCGAGCCGACCGGCGGAGTGACCCTCCGTAGACCACGGGAGCAGCGCATGCGCGACGTCGCCCTCGCTCCAGCAGCCCTACCCCCGCTGACCGGCGGGCTCGCCGACACCGTCTTCTGGAGCGCGGAGCGGAACCCCACTCTCCCCCTCCTCGCCCGCCGTGCGGACCCGGCGGCGAGCGGCTGGCAGGAGGTGACGGCGGTGGAGCTGCGGGACGAAGTCGTCGACCTGGCCAAGGGGCTGATCGCGGCGGGGATCTCCCCCGGTCACCGGGTCGCCCTGATGGCCAGGACCCGTTACGAGTGGACGGTGTTCGCGCACGCGCTGTGGACCGTCGGCGCGGAGGTCGTGCCGATCCACCCGACGTCCGCGCGGGAGCAGGTCGAGTGGATCCTGCGGGACGCGGGGTGCGTGGCCGTCGTGGTGGAGGACGAGCAGGGCGTCATGACGGTCGGCACGGTGTGCGCCGGGCTGCCCCGGCTGAAGCACGTCTGGCAGCTGGACTCGGACGCGCTGACCCGGCTGGCCGAGCAGGGCGCGGTCGTCCCGCAGACCACGGTGGACTCGCTGCGCCGGATCGTGATGCCGGACTCCACGGCGGTGATCGCCTACACCTCGGGCACCTCGGGGCGCCCACTGGGCTGCGCGCTGAGCCACCGGGGCCTTGCCTACCCGTGCGACGTGCTGCTCGCCGGCTGGCGGCACACCGCGGCCCCGCCCGGCGAACAGCCGTCCGTCCTGGCCTTCCTGCCGTTCTCCCATGTGTACGGGCTCATGATCCAGCTGATGTGCCTGCGCGGCGGGATCCTGATGGCGCACGAGCCGGAGATGAGCGAGGCGGCCCTCGCCTCCGCGCTGGCCACCTTCCGGCCGACCTATCTGTACGGCGTGCCGTCGGTGTTCGAGAAGCTGTACAAGACGTTCCTGCGGATCGCGCAGCAGTCGGGCCGGGGCGCCCTGTTCGAGCGGGCGGCGCAGACCGCGCGGGACTTCGCCGAGGCGGAGGAGCGCCGGCGGCTCGGCCTCGGCCCGGGCCCCGGGTTCGAACTGCGGGTGCAGCACGCCCTGTACGAGCGGACGGTGTACCGCAGGCTGCGGGGCGCGCTCGGCGGCCGCGCCCTGCGGGGCACCTCGGGCGGCTCGTCCCTCAACCGGGAACTGTCCCTGTTCTACGAGGGCATCGGGCTGTACATCCACGACGGTTACGGGCTGACCGAGACCTCGGGCGGGATCACCATGCAGCCGCTCGGGCGGGAGAAGTCCGGGACGGTGGGCCTGCCGCTGCCGGGCACCGAGGTCCAGGTCGCCGACGACGGGGAGATCCTGGTGCGCGGCCCGTCGGTGTTCCAGGGCTACATCGGCGACGAGCCACGCACGCGGGCCGCGCTGCGCGGCGGCTGGCTGGCCACCGGGGACATCGGGCGGCTGGACTCCGAGGGCTATCTGACGATCACCGGGCGCAAGAAAGACGTCATCGTCACCAGCAGCGGCAAGAGCGTGGCCCCGGCCGCGCTGGAGCAGCGGCTGCGCATGCATCCGCTGGTGCACCAGGCGGTGGTCGTCGGCGACGACCGGCCCTGTGTCGGCGCCCTGATCACCCTGGACCCGGACTTCCTCGCCCACTGGCGGACCGCGCTGGCCCTGCCGCGCGAGTCGGCGGGCCGGGAGGCGCGCGAGGAGAACGCCCTCAGGGAGGAGCTGGCGCGCGCCGTCGCCTCGGCGAACAGCGCGGTGTCCCGGGCCGAGTCGATCCGGGTGTACCGCGTCCTGCAGGAGCCGTTCGCCCCGGACAACGGGTTGCTGACACCGTCCATGAAGCTGCGCCGGGACGCCATAGCGCGCCACTACGCCGCCGAGATCGACGCGATGTACGAGGCGCGGCCCCGGACGGTACGCCGCCCGGGCCCGGAGGAGCCGGCCGACTGGGACGAGGCGGACAACGTCTTCCGCTGAGCGCGTGTCCTCGGTGCGCGCACGCGCACGCTGAGCGACCAGGACGCGCCCGGCGGGGGTTCGGTGACCACCGTGACCGGAAGGCACGGATAACCCGGCACCGCCTGGGGAACCCGCAGCAGTGCACTGATCGAGTAACGACGACCGCCCTGGTCGGAAGTGGCCGCAGGCCCTCCGGCGGGGCCGGGGAATGCGAGATGGCGACGGAGCCGCGTTGGGACGAGACACCCCCGTCGGAGGAGAGGCACGAGCGGTCCTTCTCCTTCCCCGGCGAGCTGCGCAACGTCACGGGCGCGCGGCTCGCCGCGGAGCAGTTCCTGTGTGCCCTCGCCCGCGACGCGCCGCCCGGCACACCCGAGTACTGGGACGACATCCTGCTGGTGGTCACCGAGCTGGCCGCCAACGCGATCCAGTACGCGCCCGGTCCCTTCGATCTGCGCATGCGCCGCACCTTCGACGGGGTGCACGTGACGATGCGCGACTCCAGCACGACCGAGCCCGCGCCGCGGCCGTTCCACCCGAGCACGGGCGGCGGCGGCATCGGCTGGCACCTGGTGCACACGCTCTGCACGCAGGTGAGCGTCGTGGTGGACGACCGCGGCAAGGACATCCACGTGTTCCTGCCCTGGTGAGCGGGGGCCGCGCGGCCTTCGCCCGGGCGTACGACGTGTAGGTGTACGAGATCCGGTTACTCCGGGCTCTGCAGGGGCATGCTCGTGCCCACGCGTTCGTCTGCCTGTCGCACCCGGCTGGCGGGACGGCCCGGGGCACGGTGGGATCGATGTTGGTCGCAGCGATCCAGGGCATACGAACGGCGTCCGGTCGAACCGCCTGGAGCCGCAGAAAGGGATGGACACCGTGACACGACCCAGGATCCTGGTGGTGGGCGCCGGCTTCGCCGGAGTGGAGTGCGTCCGCCGTCTGGAGCGGAAACTCTCCCCCGACGAGGCCGACGTCACCCTGGTGACGCCGTTCGCCTACCAGCTCTACCTCCCACTGCTCCCCCAGGTCGCCTCCGGCGTGCTGACGCCGCAGTCGATCGCCCTCTCGCTGCGCCGCAGCCGGAAGTACCGCACCCGGATCATCCCGGGCGGCGCGATCGGCGTGGACCTGAAGTCCAAGGTCTGCGTGGTGCGCACGATCACCGACAAGATCGTCAACGAGCGGTACGACTACATCGTGCTCGCACCGGGCAGCGTGACCCGCACCTTCGACATCCCGGGGCTCACCGAGCACGCCTTCGGGATGAAGACGCTCGCGGAGGCCGCCTACGTCCGCGACCACGTCATCTCGCAGCTCGACCTCGCGGACGCCAGCGACGACCCGGCCGAACGCGCCGCGCGCCTGCAGTTCGTGGTGGTCGGCGGCGGCTACGCGGGCACCGAGACCGCGGCCTGTCTGCAACGCGTCACGCACGCGGCCGTCAAGCGCTACCCGCGCCTCGACCCGAAGCTGATCCGCTGGCACCTCATCGACATCGCCCCCAAGCTCATGCCGGAGCTGGGCGACAAGCTCGGCCGCAGCGCGCAGGAGATCCTGGCGCGGCGCGGCATCGAGGTGTCGCTGGGCGTGTCGATCGACAAGGCGGGCCCGGAGGAGGTCACCTTCACCGACGGCCGGGTGGTGCCGACCCACACGCTGATCTGGACGGCCGGCGTGGTCGCCAGCCCGCTGATCGCCACGCTCGGCGCGCAGACCGTCCGCGGGAGGCTCGCGGTCGACGCGGAGATGACCCTCCCCGGCCATGACGGTGTCTTCGCGCTCGGTGACTCGGCGGCCGTGCCCGACCTGGCCAAGGGCCAGGAGGGCGCGGTCTGCCCGCCCACCGCCCAGCACGCCATGCGCCAGGGCAAGGTGGTGGCCGACAACGTCATCGCCGCTCTGCGCAACCAGCCCCTCAAGCCGTACGAGCACAAGGATTTGGGGCTCGTCGTCGACCTCGGCGGCAAGGACGCCGTGTCCAAGCCGCTGGGTATCGAGCTGCGGGGTCTGCCGGCCCAGGTGGTGGCCCGCGGCTACCACTGGTCGGCGCTGCGCACCGGCGTCGCCAAGACCCGTGTCGCGACCAACTGGCTGCTGAACGCGGTGGCCGGCGACGACTTCGTGCGCACCGGGTTCCAGGCGCGCAAGGCCGCCCGGCTGAAGGACTTCGAGTACACCGACTCCTACCTGACCCAGGAACAGGTCAGGGCGCTGGTGGAGGGCCGGCCGGCTCTCGACAGCCCCTGAGGTGAGCCGGGTGGCCCCGGGACCACCCACCGGTACAGGTACGGGAGAGAGCGCGGCGGTGTGAAGGAAGCGGTGCGGTCGGCGTGGTCGCGGACGTGGGACCGGCTGGCCGCGTTCGATCCCGGCCTGCTCAGGCTCACGGCGGGCCTGCGCACGGTGGCAGCCATCGCGCTCACCCTCGCCGTGCTCGGCCTGCTGCGGGTCCCGGTGCCGCAGCTGGTCGCCGGAGCCATCGCGGCGATGGCCGCGACCTTCGCCGTCCGGGAGAAGCAGCCCGCCCAGCAGGCCGTCACCCTGGCGCTGGGCCTGCCCGTGGCGTTCGCCTCGGTGACGCTGGCCGCGCTGCTGAGCCGGCAGGTGGTGGCGGGCGACCTGTTCTTCGTCGTCCTGATCTTCTGCGCCGTCTACGGCCGCCGGTTCGGCGACCGCGGCACGGCCCTGGGCCTGATCGGCTTCCAGGTCTACTTCCTCTCCCTGTTCGTTCAGGCGACTCCGCCCGTGCTGCCCGCCCTGTACGGCGTGCTGACGGTGGCCTTCCTGTGCAGCGCCACCGCCCGGTTCGTGCTGCTGCCGCAGACCCCGGCGGGCATCCTCGACCGGCTGCGCCGGGCCTTCCGCGCCCGCCTCGGGCAGCTGATCGCCACCCAGGTCGAGCTGCTCGACGCCGGTCCCGACGACGTCGAGAAGGTGCTGGACGACCTGCGCACCGGCACCGCCCGGCTGCACGAGACGGCGCTGCTGATCCAGGGCCGGCTGGCGGACGGCACCTCCGACGAGGCGACGGCCCGGCTGCTCCAGCGCCGTATCGCGGACGCCGAGATCTCCGCCGAGCGGCTCGGGCTGCTGCTGCTCACCGCGCGCAGCGCCGAACGGACCGACACCCTCACCCTCCACCTGCCGGGCGCCGGCCTCCCCTCGGGCGTCGCGCTGCCGGTGCGGGAGGAGGCCACGGCCGTGCTGCGCCGGGACCTGGAGGCGCTGCGCCTGCTGGTGCTGCGCCCGGCCGGGGAGGCCTCGGGGACCGCGCTGGCCCACCTGCGCAACCGGCTGCTCGGCTACCGCGACGAGGAGAACCTGCCCATGGCCTCCCCGGCCGTGCAGGACGTCTTCCGGGGCATCGGTGAGGCGGCTCGTGCCGTGCTGGGCCTGCGGGCAGCGCTGGAGGGGTCGCAGGACGAGTCCGACGACACCCCGGCCACGGCCCGCTCCCGCGAGGAGCTGGACGCCGAGGACGCCGCCATCGAGAGCGGCGAGGCCGAGGGGGACGAGCCCGGCGAGCCGGAGGCGCGCGGTCTCGACCGGCCCACCACGCGGGCCGCGGTCCAGGTGGCCGTCGGCTCGGCGCTCGCCATCGCGGGCGGTGAGCTGCTGTCCGCCCAGCGCTGGTACTGGGCGGTGCTGACCTGCTGGATCGTTTTCATCAACACCACGTCCACCGGGGAGATCCTGGTCAAGGGCTACCGGCGACTGCTCGGCACGGTCCTCGGCGTGGTCGCGGGCATCCTGCTGGCCGGGCTGGTCGGGCACCACACATGGACGGCGTTCGCGCTGGTGCTGCTGTTCGTCTTCGCGATGTTCTACACGGCGCCGCTGTCGTACACGCTGATGTCGTTCTTCGTCACCGCGATGCTCGGGCTGCTGTACACCCTGTTGAGCACCTACAGCATGTCGGTGCTGGTGCTGCGGGTGGAGGAGACCGCGCTGGGCGCGGCCTGCGGGGTGATCGCGGCGGCGGTGGTGCTGCCGATCCACACGCACCGGCGCACCGACGACCTCCTGGTCGCCGTCCTCGACAAGCTGGCGGACGTCACCCGGGCCGCCGTGGACCAGCTCAGCGGGGGCGTGTCGGCGGATCTGGTGGACCGGGCGCGGGAGCTGGACCAGGCGCTGGCCGACCTGCGGGCCGCGACCCAGCCGCTGACCCACCCGATCACTCCGCTGCGCTCGCGCCGGGACACCGTCCGGTACGTGGTGGCGCTGCTGGAGACGTGCGCGTACCACGGGCGTTCGCTGGCGGCGACGGCCGAGTTGCTGCCCACGCACCCGTCGATCGCGGCGGACCCCCGGCTGCGGACCGCCTGCGGGCGAATCGTGCACAACATCGAGGCGATCGCCGCGCACGTGCGCGACCCCCGGTCCGCCGAGACCGTGGAATCCGGGCCCAGCATCGCGTCGCTGCTGGAACCGGGCTCCCTGCGCACCCCGCGTTACGGCCGGGTGACCGACCGGGTGCTGCGGCATCTGCAGCGCCTGGACGATGCGGTCTCGGGTCTGGCCCGGCCGCTCGGGATGACGCCGGAGCCGCCGAAGGCGTGACGGAGGTGGGAGCGGTGACGGTGTGCCGGGCGCACCGGGTGCGGCTCTGTCAGGCCGGCGGTAGGCGCCTCACACCCGGCGCCAGCGGGCCAGGGCGAAGGCGAACAGGCCGTACAGCACGAGTCCCGCCGCGACCGCCACCAGCAGCCCGGGGCCGGCCGGGGTGGCGGCGAAGGCCCTGAGGGTGTCGTCCATTCCCTTGGCCCGCTCGGGGCTGAAGTCGAGGGCCGCGCGGAACGCGAAGGCGCCCGCGGCGACGAACACCAGCGCGCGGGCGACCCCGCCGCCGACGCCGGCCACGTCGACCAGCCGCCGCACGCGCGGGGACATCTCGCCGAGCTTCAGCTGGTCGTGGTACGAGCGCCGCACGGCCTGTACGCCGAGCCAGACGCCGATGCCGACGATGGTGACGGCGGCCGCCGCCACGAGCCACTGTCCGGCGGGCAGCCGCATGACCCGCGCCGTGACGTCCCGGGACTCGCTGTCGCTGGACCGGCCACCGCCTCCGGTGCCGGCCGCGAAGGAGAGCACCGACCAGGCGAGGACCGCGTAGAAGACGCAGCGCCCGAGGGAGAGCAGGCGCTTGCGCGCCTTGTGGCCGTCGCGTTCGGCCGCGCCGAAGCAGGCCTCGGCCAGCCGCCACAGCGCCATGCCGACGAGACCGATGCCCAGCGCCCACAGCAGGACCGAGCCGTACGGGTGGTCCGCGAGTTCGGCGAGGGCGCCGCTGCGGTCGGCCTGCTGCTTGCGGTCGCCGACGGCGACCCGCAGCGCGAGCAGGCCGACGAGCACATAGATGAAACCCCAGGCGAGCAGACCGGCCCGGGCTGCCCAGCGGGTCGCGGTGACCGTGCCCCCGGGCCGCCCGGTGAACCCGCCCCGCCCCGAAGGGGCACTCGTGTCCACGGCGCCCGTCACTCGCCTTCCGGGACCGGCGGGACCGGCGCGTCGGTGGTTCCGGGCGCGACGGACATCGTGTCGTGGCGCGGGGCGGCGAGCGGCGGTCTCGACATCCGGGCGGCTCCCGGGTGGGTTTCGGGGAGATCAGGGAAAAGAGGTCACCGGGTGGTTCGGCCACCCGGTCGCTGTCCCAGCACCTCGTCCCGCACGCGGGCACAGCTGCGGCTGATGAGCCGGGAGACATGCATCTGGGAGATGCCGAGCTGGTCGGCGATGCGGCTCTGGGTCATGTCCTCGAAGTAGCGCATGTAGAGGATGGCCCGCTCCCGTTCGGGCAGCCGGCGCAGTCCCTCCTTGGCCGCCTCGCGGTCGACGACGACGTCGAAGGAGGTGTCCGCGGCGCCCAGCGTGTCGGCCAGGCTGTAGCCGTCCTCGCCCGAGGACAGCTCGGCGTCGAGCGAGAGGGTGCTGAAGCTCTCCAGCGCCTCCATGCCCGCGGCCACCTCCTCCTCGGTGAGGCCGGTGTGGGCGGCGATGTCGGCGGTGGTGGGTTCGGGGGTGCCGGGGTTCTGCGTGAGTTCCCGGCGGGCGACCCGCACCCGGTTGCGCAGCTCCTGCACCCGGCGCGGCACCCGCAGGGCCCACATCCGGTCGCGGAAGTGCCGCTTGACCTCGCCGGTGATGGTAGGCACGGCGTAACTCTCGAAGGCGCCGCGTGAGGGGTCGAACCGGTCGACGGCCTTCACCAGCCCGAGGGCGGCCACCTGGCGCAGGTCCTCGACGGACTCGCCGCGGTCGCGGAAGCGGCCCGCGATCCGGTGGGCCATGGGCAGCCACGCGGTCACCAGCTCGTCACGCAGCCCGTCCCGCTCGGGGCCCTCCTCGAGCTCGGCCATCCGGGCGAAGAGGGCCATGGTGTCGGGGGCGTCGTCGTGGGTACGCCGCGCGGGGGCGGCGGAAGCGGTGTCGGGCGTGCCGGGACGGCTTGTCGACATGTCGGTCAGCATGCGCAATCGCTCCTGAACGGTTGTCTCAGGGCGGAGACGGAACTCGGGTTCCGGGTCCTGGCCCGAACGGTGCTGTCAGGGTTTGCCGCGGGAACGTCACCGGGCGCGCCGGAAGTGGCGGCCTCGGCGGTGTCACTGTCCCGCTGGGCGCGCGCCTCCGGTCCGAAGCACGAGAGTCCGTCTGCCCGCCCGCCAAACCGGCAAACGCCGCGATGCGGAACTTCGGGTACCGGCCTCAGGCCAGTGGTACCACGGCCGTGATGCGCTTGCCGCCGCACGGCAGTCCGGCCACGCTGACGTCCCGGGCCAGCCGGCACACGATGGGCCAGCCCCGGCCGCCGAGCCGGGAGCGTCCGCCTTCGTCCACGGGATCATGGACCACCGGGACCTCGTCGCTGCGGTCGCAGACCGTCACGCTCACGGCGCCGGGATCGACGTCCACGTCGAAGCCGGTGATCCCGCCGCCGTGCAGGATCGCGTTGGTGGCGAGTTCCGAGGTGACCAGCAGGGCGTCCCCGAGGGCGGTGTCGTCGCACGGGACGGCGCGCGCGCCGCGGCGTTCGGCGACCGCCTGCCGGACGGTTCTGCGGGCGTCGGCCGGCCGGCACGGCAGTGTCCGGCGGGGCTCCCTCAGACCGGCCGAGGCATTGGTCCCGTACGACTCACGCATCCTTCCCTCCCTGGACGGTGCCAGTGGTTCCGGTGTCTCTGCTTTCCGGCTGACCCCTCAGGGCGCCTTCAAACACCGTCGGTGTCGCTGCCATCACCGGGCGCGTGGCGGGTACCCGGGACGCATGACCGATGTGGTGGACGCGGACGAGTTGTTGCGGCGCATCCGGCGGGGCCGGGACCGGGCGGCCGAGGAGGAGCGCGCCTGGCAGGAGCGGGCGCGGAGTCTGACGGCGACCGATCCGGACGGGGCGCGGGAGGCGGCCGTGCGGGCGCTGGCCTTCGAGGCGGTGCTGCGGGCGCTGGACGAGATCGTCGATCCGGGCGGAGCCCATCCGGGCGGGGCGCGGGAGGCGGAGTCCGGAGTGAGACAGGTCACCTGACCGGCACTCGATTGGGTGAATTCCTCGTAGATGGTTTATCGTTCATACATACGTGGTGACGGAGTCGACCGGAACCGTCCTCCCTCTCCACCTTTGTACGGCCCTGGCTGGCCTCCCCCGTCCAGCCAGGGCTTTTTACTGTCTGCGGGCACTTCGCCGGAGCGAAACCGATTCCCACGAGGTGCCCGGGACGGCGGCAGCGGCTGAAATGGGCTTGGGGAAACCACCCGAACCGCTGCCGGTGAGGAGTCCCGCGCCATGACCAAAGCGATAAAACTGCTGACCGCCCTGCCACAGGCCCAGCGTGAGCGGCTGATGGAGCTCGCCAAGGAGGTGTCCTTCCCGGAGGACACCCGGATCTTCGAGCCGGGCGGCACCGCCGACCGATTCTGGGTGATCCGGTCGGGGGCGGTCCACCTGGACCAGCAGGTCACCTCACGGCAGCGGGTCACCGTGGCCACCCTGGGCGCGGGCGACATGCTGGGCTGGTCCTGGCTGTTCCCGCCCTACCAGTGGGACTTCGGCGCGGTGGCCTTCAGCAACGTACGGGCCTACGAGTTCGACGGGCCCTCGGTGCTCGCGCTGAGCGTGGAGGACCCGCTGCTCGGGCTGTCGCTGGTGCGCACGGTGGCCGAGATCCTCGCCCACCGGCTGGAGACGACCCGCGGCAAGCTGATGGACCAGTACGCGATCCGCCGGCGCAGCGGCCCGCTGTAAGGGGCCCTCCTGGCCCGCGCGCCGGACCGTGGGTGCCCTCCGGCCCGCGGAGCGGACGCGGAAGGCACCACGGAAGGCGTCCTGCGGGCGGTCAGATCCGGTAGCGGCGCAGGGCCGGCATCGCGGCGGCCAGGGCCAGCATCAGCACCACGACCAGCGCACCGCCGCCCGCCACCGCGGCCCGGGGGCCGAACACCGACCCGGCCGTGCCGTGCAGCACGTCGGCCAGGCGCGGACCGCCCGCGACGACCACCGTGAACACCCCCTGCATCCGGCCGCGCATCTCGTCGGTCGCGGCGGAGAGCAGGATCGCCCCGCGGAACACCATGGAGATCATGTCGGCGACTCCGGCGGCGGCGAGGAAGGCCACGGCCGGCCAAAGGTTGCCGCTCAGCCCGAACCCGGCGATGGCCGCGCCCCAGCCGACGACCGCCCAGACGACCATCCAGCCGTGCCGCCGCGCCCGGGAGAAGACACCGGAGAACAGCCCGCCGAGCACCGCGCCGACCGGGATCCCGGCGAACAGCACACCGAGCGCGAGCCCCTCGCCCCACGGGGCGTACGTCTGGGCGGCCAACTGCGGGAACAGGGCGCGAGGCATGCCGAAGACCATGGCGACGATGTCGGCGAGGAAGGACAGCAGCAGCACCTTGTGCCCGGCGATGTACCGGAACCCGGCCGCTATCTCGCGCACCCCGGCCCGGCGGGCAGGACCCTCGCCGAGCGGCGGCAGGGCGGGCAGCCGGAAGACCGCCCACACCGTGACGCACAGGGCCAGCGCGTCGATCAGGTACAGCTCGGGCAGCCCGATGACCGGGATCAGGACACCGGCCAGCAGCGGGCCCGCGACCAGCCCGGTCTGCATCACGGTCGAGCCCAGCGCGTTGGCCGCGGGCAGTTCCTCGGCCGGCACGAGCCGCGCGATGGAGGCGCTGCGGGCCGGGGAGTTCAGGCCGAAGAACGCCTGCTGCAGGGCGAGCAGCACCATCAGCACGACGACGGAGTCCAGGCCGGTGGCGGCCTGCGCCCAGAACAGCACCGAGGTCACGGCGATACCGGTGTTGGTGACCAGCAGCAGCTTGCGCCGGTCCACCGTGTCGGCGACCGCCCCGCCCCACAGCGCGAACACCACCATGGGCACCAGACCGGCGAGGCTCACGTAACCCACCCAGGCCGAGGAGTGGGTGATGTCGTAGATCTGCTTGGGCACGGCGACGGCGGTCAGCTGGCTGCCGACGGCGGTGACGACGGTCGACGACCACAGGCGCCGGTAGGCGGGGATGCGCAGGGGCCGGGTGTCCATGGCCCAGCGGCGCCAGCCACGCCGGGGCATGGCCGGCGCCGGATCGGCCGGGAGGTCGGTTGCGGGTTCGGTGCTGCTGCTCTCGCTCGTGTCCACGGGGTTCCTGGTCGCTCGACAGAGGTTGCTCGATACATCTTTCGATTTGGGCCCCACTATCGCAGGAACCGCCGTGCCCGCCGAACCGGTTACGGGGCGGCGGTGCGGCGGTGGCGGGATCGAGCGCGTGGGGGCGGGCGGTTCAGGTC
>NZ_JAJSZC010000171.1:0-17528 GCF_036815105.1 Streptomyces sp. IBSBF 3136 | reverse complement strand
GGAAAGGGGCCAGGAAGGGGCCGATGACGGGGGCGCCGGGCAGGTAGGTGCGCAAGGGCAGGTAGGTGCGCAACGGCAGGCCGGTGCGCAGGGCGATGGGTCCGCGGGCAGGCGGAGGCGCGGGCCGTCGGGCCGCACGGGGAGCCGGTCTCCGACCGCCCCCGGCGCCGTCCCGCGGGCAACCCGAAGGAGGCGGGGGCCCGCCCCGGGCCGGTGTCGGCCGGCGCGGGCGTGCGAGACGGCGGCGGCCGGGCACCCGAGGGCACCCGGCCGGTGAAGTCCTAGATCTCGCCGCGCAGTTTGGCGAGTGCCTCGGCGAGGATCGCCTCGCCGTCCGCGTCGCTGCGCCGCTCCCGCACGTACGCCAGGTGCGTCTTGTACGGCTCGGTGCGCGGCGGGTCCGGCGGGTTGTCCCGGTCCTGGCCGGCCGGAAAGCCGCAGCGAGGGCAGTCCCAGGTGTCGGGAACCTGCGCGTCGCTGGCGAAGCTCGGCTGCGTCTCGTGCCCGTTGGAGCACCAGAAGGAGATGCGCAGACGCGGCGCGGACTCGCCACGCTCGGCCTCGCCCATCGGCCCCGCTCCGACCCGGCTTCCCCGGATCGCGTTGCCACTTGCCACGGTCGTAACTCCCTGCGTGATGGTGCCGCGAAGCGAGTCGGCGTTCCGCTTCGCCGCGAGCGCCTCAGTCTACGTAAGGCCCAACGCGCGTCCAGTGATTGGAGTTACAGCCCCCGCACCTAGACGCAAGCCCCATGATAGGCCGCGCCCTGGAGCGCGTACCGGACATGGGGCCTTACGTACGGATCGAGCGTGTGCGCGGTGCGCCGGTCAGCTGTTCGTCTTCATGACGATGCCGAGGACGACGATGCACGCGAACCACAGCAGACCGATGACGATCGTGATGCGGTCGAGGTTGCGCTCGGCGACCGAGGAGCCGCCGACGGAGGACTGCATACCGCCACCGAACATGTCGGACAGGCCGCCGCCCTTCCCCTTGTGCATCAGCACCAGCAGCATCAGCAGCAGGCTGAAGACGATCAGGGCGATCGAGAACCCCAAAACCACGGCTGGACCAACTTCCTCGGATTCGGATGGACGACGGGGGCACAGCGCCACGGCTGTGCCCCCGCAAGAGTACGACGTATCGTCGCTACCGCCTACTCACGGACCTGATCACTGGTCGCGGAAGCGCACGATCTTGACGAACTCGTCGGCGTCCAGCGAGGCACCGCCGACCAGGGCGCCGTCGATGTCGGCCTTGGCCATGATCTCGGCGACGTTGCCGGCCTTGACGGAGCCGCCGTACTGGATGCGGACCTTGTCGGCCACGTCCTGGGAGTACAGCTCGGCGATCTTGCCGCGGATGGCGGCGCAGACCTCCTGGGCGTCGTCGGCGCCGCAGACCTTGCCGGTGCCGATGGCCCAGACGGGCTCGTAGGCGATCACGATGGTCTCGGCCTGCTCGGCCGGGAGGTCCTTCAGACCGCCCTCGACCTGGGCGAGGGTGTGGGAGACGTGGTCGCCCGCCTCGCGGACCTCCAGTTCCTCGCCGACGCACATGATCGGGGTCAGGCCGTGCTTGTAGGCGGCCTTGACCTTGGCGTTCACGACCTCGTCGGTCTCGTGGTGGTACTGGCGGCGCTCGGAGTGGCCGATGGCCACGTACGTGCACTTGAGCTTGGCCAGCATCGGGCCCGAGATCTCACCGGTGTAGGCACCGGAGTCGTGCGCCGAGACGTCCTGGGCACCGTACTTGATCTTGAGCTTGTCGCCGTCGACCAGGGTCTGCACGGAGCGCAGGTCGGTGAACGGCGGCAGAACGGCGACCTCGACGGCCTCGTAGTCCTTGTCGGCCAGGGCGAAGGCGAGCTTCTGGACGTGCGCGATGGCCTCGAGGTGGTTGAGGTTCATCTTCCAGTTGCCCGCCATCAGCGGCGTGCGCGTGCTCATCGAGGTCAGTCCTCCAGTGCGGCGAGGCCGGGGAGCGTCTTGCCCTCGAGGTATTCGAGGGAGGCGCCGCCACCGGTCGAGATGTGGCCGAATGCCTTCTCGTCGAAGCCGAGCGTACGCACGGCCGCGGCGGAGTCACCACCGCCGACGACGCTGAAGCCGTTCGAGTCGACGAGGGCCCGGGCGACCGCCTTGGTGCCCTCGGCGTAGTCGGGGTGCTCGAAGACGCCCATGGGACCGTTCCAGAAGACGGTCCGGGCGTCGGCGAGCTTCGAGGCGTAGAGCTCTCGGGTCTTCGGGCCGATGTCCAGGCCCTCCTGGTCGGCGGGGATCTTGTCCGCGTCGACCACGGTGTTCTCGGTCGGCGCCTTGGTCTTCAGGTCCGGGAACTCCCGGGAGACCACGACGTCGACGGGGAGCAGCAGCTCCACGCCCAGCTTCTCGGCGCGTTCCAGGTACTCGGTGACGGCCGGGACCTGGTCCTCCTGGAGCAGGGAGATGCCGACCTCGTAGCCCTTGGCCTTGAGGAAGGTGTAGGCCATGCCGCCGCCGATGAGCAGCCGGTCGGCCTTGCCGAGGAGCTGGTCGATGACGGCGAGCTTGTCGGAGACCTTGGCGCCGCCGAGCGCGACGACGTAGGGGCGCTCGACGTCGTCGGTGAGCTTCTTCAGGACGCCGACCTCGGTGGCGATCAGGTAGCCGGCGTAGTGCGGCAGCCGGGCCGGGAGGTCGTAGACGGAGGCGTGCTTGCGGTGCACCGCGCCGAAGCCGTCACCGACGTACACGTCGGCGAGGGCGGCCAGCCGGTCGGCGAACTCGCCACGCTCGGTGTCGTCCTTGGAGGTCTCGCCGGCGTTGAAGCGCAGGTTCTCGATGACCGCGACCTGGCCGGGCTGGAGGCCGTCCACGGCGTCGTGGGCGGCGGGGCCGACGGTGTCCTGGGCGAACGCGACCGGCGCGCCGAGGAGTTCGCCGAGCCGCTCGGCGGCGGGCAGCAGCGAGAAGGCGGGGTCCGGGGCGCCCTTGGGACGGCCCAGGTGCGAGGCGACGACCACCTTGGCGCCGGCCTCGGCGAGCGCCTTGACCGTGGGCAGGACGGCGCGGATGCGGCCGTCGTCGGTGATGACGCCGTCCGCGAGCGGGACGTTGAGGTCAGCACGGACGAAGACCCGCTTGCCGTCCACGCCCGCGGAGAGAAGTTCGTCGATGGTCTTCATGAGAGTGGGCTCCTGAGGAGGGCTCTTGTTCCTACGAGGCTCGATCTTCGCAGGTCGGCCGGGGCCGCCTGCACGCACGTCAGGGCCCGGGCAGCGCGACGGTGCGCTGCCCGAGCCCTGCGTTGACGCATCGGCTGCCCGTTGCGGCCGATCAGAGCTGGTTGCCGACGAAGACCGTGAGGTCCACGAGGCGGTTGGAGTAGCCCCACTCGTTGTCGTACCAACCGAGGATCTTCACCGACGTGCCCTCCTGGACCATGGTCAGGGAGGAGTCGAAGGTGCAGGACGACGGGTCGCCGACGATGTCCGAGGAGACGATCTGGTCCTCGGTGTAGGTCAGGTAGCCCTGGAGCTCGCCCTCCGAGGCCTTCTTGAAGGCGGCGTTGACCTCGTCCTTGGTGACCTCGCGGGAGAGCTCCACGACGAGGTCGGTGGCCGAGCCGGTCGGGACCGGGACGCGCATGGCGATGCCGTCCAGCTTGCCCTTGAGCTGCGGCAGCACCAGCGCGGTGGCCTTGGCGGCACCGGTGGTGGTCGGGATGATGTTCTCGGCGGCGGCACGGGCGCGGCGCAGGTCCTTGTGCGGGAAGTCCAGGATGCGCTGGTCGTTCGTGTACGCGTGCACCGTCGTCATCAGGCCCTTGACGATGCCGAAGTTCTCGTCGAGGACCTTCGCCATCGGCGCCACACAGTTGGTGGTGCAGGAGGCGTTGGAGATGACGTGGTGGTTCGCCGGGTCGTACTTGTCCTGGTTGACGCCCATCACGATGGTGATGTCCTCGTCCTTGGCCGGGGCCGAGATGAGGACCTTCTTCGCGCCACCGGCGATGTGCTTGGCGGCGCCTTCCTTCTTGGTGAAGATGCCGGTCGACTCGATGACGATGTCGACACCCAGCTCGCCCCACGGGATGTCGGCCGGGTTGCGCTCGGAGAGCACCTTGATGGTGTGGCCGTCGACGGTGATGGCGTCGGCGGTGTGGGAGACCTCCTGCTTGAGGCGACCCAGGATGGTGTCGTACTTGAGCAGGTGAGCGGTGGTCGCGGTGTCACCCAGGTCGTTGACAGCCACAACCTCGATGTCGGCACCCTGCTCCAGCAGCGCGCGGAAGTAGTTGCGTCCGATACGGCCGAAGCCGTTGATGCCTACGCGGATCGTCACGAACCGATCTCCTCGTTGGTACGCCGGCCATGCGGTGCCGGCGAGCTGTATTTGGGATGTCCCCGACCACCCCCGACCCTACCCCTCTGGGTGCCCCGGAGTGACATCGAGATGCCGCATAAAAGGGCAGGCGGTCCGTACCGGCCAGTAGGGTACGGACCACCTCGGATCGGCGGTCATTTCACGGGTCTTTGTTATGTAATGCCGCTGCCCTTCAGCGCTGTTTTCACTCGTTCGTGAGCGGGTCGGCTCACCTGATGAGTGCTGTTTCCGCGCACCGTTGAGAGAGGGTCCTGCTCACATGTCGAGTCAGCGCGTCTCAACTGCCGAGCGAGACGAACGCCTTCCTCATCAGCGCGGCGCGATCGGCCGCCGACGGCAGCTGTTCCAGACCGAAGCCGAGGAGCACGGTGTCCTTCGTGGTGATCGCTCCGTACGTGCGGAAGAGGGTCCCGGTGCGCGTCCAGTCCTTCAGGACCGGCGGGCTGCCCGCGGGCGGCCCGGCCACCCGCCACGCCCCGAGCGACGTCTCGAAGCCCTCGGTCTCCTTCGCCGCGCCGCCCACGACGAGCGAGGCGTCGTCGGCGAGCACACCGTGCCCGCCGCTGCCCGGGTCGGTGATGTAGGCGAGGGAGATCTCCACCGACTTCCCGGCGTACGCGCTCAGGTCGAACTCCGCGCGCTGCCAGCCGCTGGAACCGCCGGTGAGGCTGTGCCACGCCCCGGAGGTGCCGGTGGCGGTGCAGGAGTTGTCCGCCAGCGTCAGATAGTGCCTCAGCCAGGGGTGCTCGCGGATCAGGAACCCGGCCCCGCACTCGGCGGGCACGGCCGACGTGGTGGCGCCGGACGCCTCCGGGAGCGTGGTCCAGTCGTCGCCGCCCACGGTGTGCGCCTCGAGGACCGCGTGGTCGTACCCGCGCTCGGTGTCCCACAGCAGCCGGGTGCTCAGCGTGGGCCGGTCGGCGGCGGTCACGCCGGTGAGGTCGACGGTGCGGGTCAGGCGCTTGTAGGCGTCGTCGGTGTGGACCGCGGCGGCCATGGAGGAGCCGCTGTACGGGCCGTAGGGGTTGACCGTGCCGGCGAACTGCCCCGCCCCCGCGCTCGCGAACTGCGGGTACGTCACGGACGGGAGCTCGTCCGACGTCACGCCGTAGGTGCCGGCCCGGTCCAGCGGGTTGCCGGGCGCGTCAGCGAGGGCGCCGGAGTAGCCCGCCAGGCCGCCGGAGCCGGTGAAGCCGGTGGCTCCCTTGGTCGACGTACGGCTGTACGCACCCAGGTAGTACTGGCTGAAGTCGTCCGAGGGGGTGCCGTCGCCGAGGTCGACGCTGCCGCCGGCCAGCTCGCCGGCCTCGATCAGCCTGCCGCCCTCATTCAGGTACGCGCGCAGCTGGAGCTGCGTGGCGTTGCCCGGACCGCTCGTGCCCGAGTAGTGCGCGACCGTCCTGAAGTGGCCGAGCACGCCGAGCGCGTCGGGCGCGCCCTGCGTGGCGACGTCCCACACGACGGCCCGGTGGCCGGCCGCACGCAGCGCGTCGACGTACGTCCGCGCCTGTGCGGCGGCCGTGCCCTCCTCGGCGACCACCAGCGTGTCGGCCGCGGGCCGCTCGGCGACGGTGTAGGTGAAGTGGGAACTCGCGGCCTTCCGGGCGTGTCCGCCGCGCCCGGTCTCACCGGTGAACCACACCTCGACCTTGTCGCCCGGCCGTCCGGCCGGCACCGCGGCCCGGTACTCGTCGAAGTAGAGGTCGTCCTCGCCGCCGTACGTCTCCCCGCCCTTCCAGCGCCTCAGCGCCCGGTCGTGCGTACGGCCGCCGTTGACGCGGTACTTGAGCTCCTTGTGCCGGATCGCCTTGCGGACGACGACGGAGACCTGCTGGTCCGTTCCGCGCGCGTAGGAGGTGGTGAACGCGGCCGGGGTGAAGTCGGCGGCCTTCAGGCCGACCGACGAGACCGGCCGATCGGGGTGGACGGCCGTCTCGGCGACGGAGAGCGCGAACGGGACGTTCTTCTCGAACTCCTGCTGGATCAGCCTCTCGTCGTCGGGGAAGTTGAAGACCGACTGGCAGTCGTCGGGGTTCCAGGCGTCGTTCGGGTCCACGTTCGACGCGGTCTCGCAGGTCGACATCTCCGGGGTGAACATCCCCATGCCGTTGACGTTCGAGGCGTGGCCGTCCGCCTCGCCGTTGGTGGTGTACAGCTCCGAGGAGACCTGGGAGCGGTAGCCCGGGATCGCCGGGTCGTCGGGGGTGCCGGCGAGCGCCTGGTACAGGACGTCGTCCGGGGTCGGCGTGGCCACCTGCCATCCCACTCCGTACAGCAGCAGTTCGGCGGCGGAGTGGTAGTTGATGCCGTAGGTGAAGCCGACGCGCTTCTCGAAGCCGTCCAGGGCCTTCGTCTCCGGCTCGGACTCGGGGGTCGCGCCGCGGTAGGTCTCACTGGTGGGGTTCGGGGACGAGCCCTCGTCGTCGTAGCCCCACTTGTAGGGGAAGTTGCGGTTGAGGTCGACCCCGTCGCCGGTGCTGATGGCGCCGTCGCCGTTGTTGTCCCGCAGGTTCTTGCGCCACAGGCGGGTGGAGGAGTCCTTGAACGTGTAGTCGTAGCCGTCGGGGTTGGCCGACAGCACGAACCAGAGTTCGGTGGAGTCGACGATCCGCCGGACCCGCTTGTCGCTCCTGTAGCCGTCCAGGTAGTAGTGCATCAGGCGCCGGGTCATCTCCGGCGTGATCCACTCGCGCGCGTGCTGGTTGGACATGTACAGCACCGCCGGCTTGGAGCCGTCCTTGGACTTCCTGGCGTCCTTGGTCAGCCGGAGCGCGAGGATGTCCTGGCCGCCGACGGTCCTGCCGATGGACTCGACCTTGGTGAGCCCCGGATGAGCCTGAGCGGTGCGGAGGATCTCCTCCTTCAGGCCGCCGCTTCCGCTGTACGGCCGGAACACGCCCTGCGAGGCGCCCTCGACGCGCTTCTCGGACCTGGCCGAGAAGGTGCGCTCGGTGAGGTGCACGCCCCGCCGTTCGAGCTTCCCGGCCTGCTGGTCGGTCAGATAGACCTCGACGGTGCTCCGGCCCTTGCCGGTGACCTGCTCGCCGAGTTCCTGGCCGTCCTGGCCGGCCTCCAGGAGCAGCGGGATCTGTTTACGGGTGATGTCGGCGCGGAAGACCTTGACCTCGTCGGGGTCGGACGGAGAAGGGCTTCCGCTCTGTGCCTGGGCGATGGGCGCAAGGGCCGCTCCCCCGATCAGGAGCGTGCCGACAGCGAGGATCGATCTCGCTCTGTGTCTCATGAACCCCCCTTGCGGTGGTTCGCCACAGCGGCGAACAGGTTGCCAGGCTCATGTCACCTCATGATCGAGTCAAGAGCGCCTCACGGACACGCAAACGCCGGTGCCGGCCACCCGTTCGGGCGCCGGCACCGGCGGGTCGGAGGGGCTGGATCAGCCCGCCAGGTTGTCCGCCAGCTCGTCGCTGAGGTTGGCCTCGGTGCTGGGGATGCCGAGGTCGGCGGCCCGCTTGTCGGCCATGGCCAGCAGGCGGCGGATCCGGCCCGCGACCGCGTCCTTGGTCAGCGGCGGGTCGGCGAGCGCGCCCAGCTCCTCCAGGGACGCCTGCTTGTGCTCCATCCGCAGCCGGCCGGCGGCCGCGAGGTGCTCGGGCACCTCCTCGCCGAGGATCTCCAGCGCCCGCTGCACCCGGGCACCGGCGGCCACGGCGGCGCGGGCCGAGCGGCGCAGGTTGGCGTCGTCGAAGTTGGCGAGCCGGTTGGCGGTGGCCCGCACCTCGCGCCGCATCCGGCGCTCCTCCCAGGCCAGCACCGACTCGTGCGCGCCGAGCCGGGTCAGCAGGGCACCGATCGCGTCACCGTCGCGTACGACCACCCGGTCCACCCCGCGCACCTCACGGGCCTTCGCGGCGATCGACAGCCGGCGCGCGGCGCCGACCAGCGCGAGCGCGGCCTCGGGCCCCGGGCAGGTCACCTCGAGGGAGGAGGAACGGCCGGGCTCGGTCAGCGAACCGTGCGCCAGGAAGGCACCCCGCCAGGCCGCCTCGGCGTCGCAGGTGGCCCCCGAGACCACCTGCGGGGGCAGACCTCGGATCGGGCGCCCACGGCCGTCCACAAGACCGGTCTGACGGGCCAGCTGGTCACCGCCCGCGACCACCCGCACCACGTAACGGGAACCGCGGCGCAACCCGCCGGGAGCCATCACGATCAGTTCCGAACTGTGGCCGAAGATCTCCAGGATGTCCCGCTTGAGCCGGCGGGCCGCCATCGCGGTGTCCAGCTCCGCCTCGATCACAATGCGCCCGCTCACCAGGTGGAGGCCGCCGGCGAACCGCAGAATGGCGGAGACCTCCGCCTTCCTGCAGCAGGTCCGGGTGACGGGGAGCCGGGAGATCTCGTCCTTCACCGCTGCCGTCATCGCCATGGGCCGATCCTTCCATGCATCCGAAAAATACGGTCGTACGCGGCGGCCAACAGCTCCGGGTCGTGCCGGGGGCTTCCGTCGGTCCGGGCCACCGGCGCCAACTCGACCGCGGCCCCGAGCCGCTTGGCCGCCTCGGTGAGCGAATCGCGGTCGGGCACGGCGGCCTCGTCGGCCAGCACCACGTCCAGGGCGAGTTTAGGGGCGTGTCGCCCCAAAACCTCCAAATGACGCTGCGGGGAGAAGCCCTCGGTTTCTCCCGGCTGCGGGGCGAGGTTCAGGGAGAGCACCTTGCGCGCCTTCGTCTCGGTGAGCGCGTCCAGCAGGCCGGGCACCAGCAGGTGCGGGATCACCGAGGAGAACCAGGAGCCCGGCCCGAGCACCACCCAGTCCGCGTCCAGGACCGCCGCCACCGCCTCCGGCACGGCCGGCGGGTCGTGCGGCACGAGGTGCACGGACTGCACCTCTCCGGGGGTGAGGGCCACGGTCGCCTGCCCGCGGACCGTGTCCACGTCGTCCGGGCGCTCGGGGTCGTGCCCCCTGACCAGCGCCTGCAGCTCCAGCGGCACGGCGGACATGGGCAGCACCCGCCCGTGCGCGCCGAGCAGCTTGCCGACCAGATCCAGGGCCTGGACATGATCACCGAGCTGCTCCCACAGCGCGACGATCAGCAGGTTGCCCACCGCGTGGTCGTGCAGGTCGCCCTTGGACTGGAAGCGGTGCTGGATGACCCGGGCCCACGTCTGGCCCCAGTCGTCGTCGCCGCACAGCGCTGCCAGCGCCTTGCGCAGGTCACCGGGCGGCAGCACGCCCAGCTCGTCGCGCAGGCGCCCGCTGGAGCCGCCGTCGTCGGCCACCGTGACGACGGCGGTCAGGTCACCGGTGATCCGGCGCAGCGCGGCGAGCGAGGCGGACAGGCCCATGCCGCCGCCGAGTGCGACGACCTTGGGCTGGGCGCCGCGCCGGCGGGTCCGGCCGCCCGCACGGCGCTCGGCCGGGCGGGGCGCCCGGGCCCCTGCCACGGCGCGGCCGGAACGGCCCTCCGGGACCGCCCGGCGCAGCCTGCCCAGCCGCGGTGTACGTTCCGTCATTCCCGTCCCATGTCCCGGTGCACGACCACCGTCTCCACGCCCTCGGCCGCGAGGCGCGCGGCGAGCTTCTCCGACATCGCGACCGAGCGGTGCTTGCCGCCGGTGCAGCCGATGGCGATGGTCACATACCGCTTGCCCTCGCGCCGGTAGCCGGCCGCGATGAGCCGCAGCAGCTCGGCGTACCGGTCCAGGAACTCCTTGGCGCCGGGCTGGTTGAAGACGTAGGCGGCGACCTCCTCGTTGAGGCCCGTGTACGGCCGCAGTTCCGGGACCCAGTGCGGGTTGGGCAGGAACCGCATGTCCGCGACCAGGTCGGCGTCGACCGGCAGGCCGTACTTGAACCCGAAGGACATCACGGTGGCACGCAGTTCCGGCTCCTGGTCGCCGGCGAACTGGGCGTCCATCTTGGCCCGCAGCTCGTGCACGTTGAGGCTGGAGGTGTCGATCACCAGGTCGGCGTCGCCGCGCAGCTCGCGCAGCAGCTCGCGCTCGGCGGCGATGCCGTCCACGATCCGGCCGTCGCCCTGCAGCGGGTGCGGGCGGCGCACCGACTCGAAGCGCCGCACCAGGGCCTCGTCGGAGGACTCCAGGAAGACGATGCGGCGGGTGACGCCCCGGGTGTCGAGGTCGGCGAGGGACTCGCGCAGATTGTCGAAGAAGCGCCGGCCGCGCACGTCCACGACGACCGCGATCCGCGCCACGTTGCCCTGGGAACGCGCGCCCAGCTCCACCATGGTGGGGATCAGGGCGGGCGGGAGGTTGTCGACGACGAACCAGCCGAGGTCCTCCAGACACTTCGCGGCCGTCGACCGGCCCGCACCGGACATGCCGGAGATGATCACCAGCTCGGGGATGGCCGCCTCGGGGGCCCCGGCCGGTGTGACATCCGTACTCACCTGTGCTCCGTTTTCCTGAACCGCCTGCTGCGGCTCCCCCTGGGCCTGGGCCGTCTGTTCTCGGTCCGCAGTGGGCTGTGCGTCGTGCTCGGTCATGTCTCCTGCCCCCGTCGTTCGTCCGGGGGGCCCGCGGTCACGGGCTCCCCCGAGGAACCCCCCGTCGTGTCGGGTTCCTCGTCGTCAATGATCTCTCCGGTCGCCGTGTTCACGGCGGGTGCGGCCGGAACCGCCCGGGCGAGGGCCACAGCGATGGTCTCGGCCGTCTTCCGGCCTATGCCGGGCACCTCCTGGATCTGCTCGATTGTGGCGGACCGCAGCTTCTTCACCGAGCCGAAATGCTTGATGAGCGCCTGTTTCCTGGTCTCACCGAGGCCGGGCACGTCGTCCAGGGGGCTGGAACGGAAGCGTTTGGCACGCCTGGTGCGCTGATAGGTGATCGCGAAGCGGTGCGCCTCGTCACGGACACGCTGGAGCATGTACAGGCCCTCGCTGGTGCGGGGCAGGACGACCGGGTCGTCCTCGCCGGGCACCCAGACCTCCTCCAGGCGCTTGGCCAGACCGCACACGGCGATGTCGTCGATGCCCAGCTCGTCCAGCGCCCGGCGGGCCGCCGCGACCTGCGGCTGACCGCCGTCGACCACGACCAGCTGCGGCGGGTAGGCGAACTTCCTGGGCCGGCCGTCGTCGTCCTTGAGGGTGTCGCCGACCGGCTCACCGTCGACGAGCACGTCCTCGGAGCCGGCTCCCTCGGTCCACTCCCCCGTCTTCTCCTTCTCGGCCAGGTAGCGCCGGAAGCGCCTGGTGATCACCTCGTGCATGGAGCGGACGTCGTCCTGCCCGGCGAACCCCCGGATCTGGAAGCGCCGGTACTCGCCCTTGCGCTGCAGGCCGTCCTCGAAGACGACCATGGAGGCGACCACGTCGTCGCCCTGGAGGTGCGAGACGTCGTAGCACTCGATGCGCAGCGGGGCGCTGTCCAGGTCGAGGGCCTCGGCGATCTCCTCCAGTGCCCGCGAGCGGGTGGTCAGGTCGGAGGCGCGCTTGGTCTTGTGCAGTGCGAGGGCCTGCAGGGCGTTGCGCTGCACGGTCTCCATGAGCGCCTTCTTGTCGCCGCGCTGCGGGATGCGCAGCGAGACGTTCGCCCCGCGGCGGCCGGTCAGCCACTCCTGGACCGGCTCGACCGGCTCGGGCAGGGCGGGGACCAGCACCTCCTTGGGGACGGCGTCCCCGCTCTCCTCGCCGTACAGCTGCTGCAGGGCGTGCTCGACGAGGGCACCCGTGGTGATCTCCTCGACCTTGTCGGTCACCCAGCCGCGCTGGCCGCGCACCCGGCCGCCGCGCACGTGGAAGATCTGCACGGCCGCCTCCAGCTCGTCCTCCGCGACGGCGACGAGGTCGGCGTCGGTCGCGTCGGCGAGCACGACCGCGTTCTTCTCCATGGCCTTCTTCAGGGCCTCGATGTCGTCGCGCAGGCGGGCGGCCCGCTCGTACTCCATCTCCTCGGCCGCCTCCGTCATCTGCCTCTCCAGACGGCGGAGGTAGGTGCCCGTGCGGCCCGCCATGAAGTCCGAGAACTCCTCGGCCAGCTCCCGGTGGTCCTCGGGGGTGATCCGGCCGACGCAGGGCGCGGAGCACTTGCCGATGTAGCCGAGCAGGCAGGGCCGGCCGGTGCGGGCGGCGTTCTTGAACACACCGGCCGAGCAGGTGCGCACCGGGAAGACCCGCAGCAGCAGATCGACGGTGTCCCGGATGGCCCAGGCGTGCGCGTACGGCCCGAAGTACCTGACGCCCTTCTTCTTGTGACCGCGCATCACCTGCACACGCGGGAACTCCTCGTTCATCGTCACCGCGAGGTACGGGTAGCTCTTGTCGTCGCGGTACTTGACGTTGAACCGGGGGTCGTACTCCTTGATCCAGGAGTACTCCAGCTGCAGCGCCTCGACCTCCGTGGACACCACGGTCCACTCCACGGAGGCGGCGGTGGTCACCATCGAGCGGGTGCGCGGGTGCAGGTTCGCCAGGTCCTGGAAGTAGTTCGCCAGGCGCTGGCGCAGGCTCTTCGCCTTTCCGACGTAGATCACCCGGCGGTGCTCGTCACGGAACCTGTACACCCCCGGTGTGTCCGGGATCTCACCCGGCCTGGGGCGGTAGCTGGAGGGGTCGGCCATGTCTCACACCCTACTGGCGAGCACCGACACCGCGTCGGGCCTGTGGACAACGCCGGCCGGGCCAGGAGCACGCCGTCCGCCGCCCGGCGCGGCGGGTGCCGCCGCCCTTCCCTCGAAGGCAGTGTTCCGGCCATGCTGACCCCCGCCGGACCGCCCGGACGGGCACCGACGGTGACCGTACCGTGCCCGGGCCCGCGTGCCGGGGGTCGCGGGTCGGCCAGGACTGAGCGGTCCCCCGGCCCGAGGTGTTGTCGGGGTCTGGTCAACACGCTTCAATGCGGGGGAGCTCGGGGCCGAGCGTGCCGGCGTACGGACGCGGCGCGCGCAGAAAGGGCGTTCCCACGCCCACGGGGGTGGCCCCGCACACCCGCACGGACGGTCCGACCAGCCTCCGTGAACCTCACAGAAAGGCCCCTGTGCATGCGGCACGCCACAGCGGAGCACGCGGACGCCCCCACCGCGCAACTCGACCTGGCCCTGCGGGGCGGCCCCTTCCACGTGGCGCTGCGCGCCGCGATCGCCGCCCGGGGACTGCCGCTCCAGCGCGTGCAGCACCATCTGTCGCGCCACGGGGTCAAGGTGGGGGTCACCAGTCTGAGTTACTGGCAGCAGGGCGCCCGCCGCCCGCAGCGCCCGGAGTCGCTGCGCGCCGTCCGGGCCCTGGAGGAGATACTCCGGCTCCCGGACGAGTCGCTGATCCGGCTGCTCGCCGAGGCCGGTGAGGCCGCCTCTGCCCGTCGCCCCTCTGCCCGCTCCTACCGCTCCCTGGTCGAGGCCTCGGACGTCCTGACGCGGCTCCAGGCCGACCTGGGCTGGTCCCTGGACGGCGGGCTGCACACCCTCGGCCACCACGAACGCGTGCGGATCGGCGCCCGCCGCGAACTGGCGGGCCGCGAGTCCCACCACATCGTGCGCGCCCACCGCGACGGCGTCGACCGCTTCGTCGCCGTCCACCACGGCGACCCCGGCTGCGACCCGCGCGCCATGACGGTGCACGCCCTGGACAACTGCCGCACCGGACGCGTGCGCCGGGACCAGGACACCGGTGTGCTGGTGGTCGAGCTGCTCTTCGGGACCCGGCTGCGCGCCGGCGACACCTTCCTCTTCCGGTACGGCGTCGAGGACGGGACGGCGGGGGCCTGCCGCGAGTACAGCCACCGGTTCGGCTTCCCCGGCGGCCAGTACGCGCTCCAGGTGCGCTTCGACGGAGCCTCGCTGCCGACCCGCTGCCACCGATTCACCCAGCACTCGCCCGCGGCCCCGCGCAGCGGCCGGCACGAGCTGCCGGTCACCGGGCCCCACCACAGCGTCCATGTCGTCGAGCCCCGGATCCGGCCCGGCCTGGTGGGTATCACCTGGGACTGGGAGTGAGCGGCTGAGCCGGGCCGTCCTGGTGAGCAGGGGAATCCGTGAGCGGGCGGTCCCGGTGCGGGGGTGTGGTCCTGTGCGCCGGGCGGTCGCCGTGAGCCGAGGGGTCCCCGTGCGTGGGGCGGTCCCCGTCAGTTAGGCGGTCCCGGTGCGTGGTGCGGTCCCCGTGCGTGGGGCGGTTCCGGTGCGCCGGGTGAACCCGGTGAAGGTGGCGGTCCCGATGTGCCGGGGCTCCGGTGTGCCGGGCCCGATGTGCCGGCCGGTCAGGCGCCGGGGCCTGCGATGATCCTGCCCTTGCTGGCCCTGACCGGCAGTTCGTTCAGCGGCTCGGTGGCCGGCGACTGGACCACCTTTCCGGTCACCGCGTCGAACTGGCTGCCGTGGCAGGGGCAGACCAGCGTGGTCCCCTGGAGCTTGTTGATGGGGCACCCCGCGTGCGTACAGATGGTGCTGTACGCCTTGAGGCCACCGTTCGCGTCGCGGCTGACCACCACATTCCGGTCGCGGTAGAGCTTGGCACCGCCCTTGGGAACCTCGTTCTCGGCGCCGAGGTCGACCGGCGCGGTCGGGGTGGCGTCGGCCGAGGCGCCGCCCGGAGCGGAGCAGGCGGCCAGCCCGAGCCCGGCGACCGGAGCCGCTGCGGCTCCTCGAAGGACGGTACGGCGGCTCGCGGACGAACGGGCGGACATCAGGACTCCACGGGTCGGGGGGCGTGCGAGCGCACGATACCGGGGCAAGTCGGCAGGGCTCCCGGCGGGAGGGGCGGACAGGGCGGGATCCATCCGCGTAAACGCTTGCGCAAGCGTTTACGCGGTTGCCGCGCTTGCGGTAGCTTTCCGGCCCGACGCACCCGTCACGACGTAGGGAGGAACGCCGATGCCGACGATGGCCGACGTCGCCCGAAGCGCCGGCGTCTCCGTGGCGACCGTCTCCCACGTCCTCAACGGCACGCGGCCGGTGCTGCCCCACACCCGCCAGGCGGTCCTGGACGCCGTCGACGCCCTCGGCTACACGCCCAACACCCTCGCCCGCTCGCTGGTGACCTCCCGGACCCGTTCCATCGGCCTGGCGGTGTCGGCGATCAGCAACCCGTACTTCACGGAGATCCTCCAGGGCGTGGAGGCCGAGGCCCTGGAGGCCGGCTACAGCCTGCTCATCGCCGACCCGCACGACGACCCCGTGCACGAGCGCAAGGTCGTGCAACTGCTGCACGAACGGCGGGTGGACGGCATGATCGTCGCCCCCTCCGCCGACCCGCACGCAACTGTGGACTACCTCACACGCCACACCGTGCCCACGGTGTTCCTGGACCGGGTGCTCACGGCGGACGACGGGGCGGCCGGTGCTCCCGATCAGGTCTGCGCCGAGAACGTCGAGCCGATGGCCCGGCTCGTCGGCCATCTCACCGCGCTCGGTCATCGGCGGATCGGCCTGGTCGCCGGCCTGCCCGGACTCAGCACCACGGCCGAGCGGATCGCCGGCTACCGCCAAGCCCTTGCCTCGGCGGGCCTCACCCACGACGAGGACCTGTTGGTGTCCGGCAACTCGGAGTCGGCCGGCGCCGAGCGGGCCACGGCCGCCCTGCTGGCCCTTCCCGAGCCGCCCACGGCGCTCGTCACCGCCAACAACGCCATGACCATCGGCGCCCTGCGCGTCCTGCGCCGGCACGGCCTGGCCGTGCCGGGCGACATCTCCCTATGCTGTTTCGACGACTTCGCCTGGGCCGATCTGTTCTCCCCCCGGCTCACCGCCGTCGCCCAGCCCAGCAGGGAGATCGGCGCCCAGGCCGTCCGGGTGCTGCTGGACCGGCTGGCCACGCCCGGCCGGCCCGCCCGGACCGTACGACTGCCCTGCGCCTTCGTCCACCGCAGCTCCTGCGGCTGCCCGGAACCGGAGCAGCCGGTCCGGGAGCTGAGCCGGGACGAGGACCCGGATCGGAACCCGACCCGGGCCAGGGGCGGGGATGGGGACCGGGACGGGCCCGGCCGAGGGGACGGTCCCGGTCACGGGATCAGCCTCGGCGACGGAGCCGGGCCCGGGGAGGCAGCCAGGCCCGGGGGCGAGGGTGCCGGCCCGCTGCCGGGCGCCCTGGACGGGAAGGCCGCATCGTCCGCACGCTCCACGCTGTCCGAGAAGGGAACCACCTCGTGATCGTCGTCGCCGGTGAGGCACTGATCGACCTGGTACCGCACAGCCCCGGTGCCCTCGCTGACCTGAAGCCGGCGCTCGGCGGCGGCCCCTACAACACGGCCGTGGCCCTCGGCCGACTCGGCTCGCCGACCGCCTTCTGCTCCCGCACGTCGCACGACGCTTTCGGTGAGGCCCTGCTCGACGGGCTGCGGCGGGCCGGGGTGGACGTGTCGGGTGTGCAGCGCGGCCCCGAGCCGACCACCCTGGCGGTCGCCACCGTCGGCAGCGGCGGCTCGGCCTCCTACTCCTTCTATGTCGACGGCACCGCCGACCGTCTCTTCACCACTCCCGCCACGCTCCCCGCCGGCACGCGCGCGGTGTCCTTCGGTACCTGCTCGCTCGTCCTGGAGCCGGGGGCGAGCGCCTATGAGGAGCTGATGCGGGCCGCCGCCGGGCAGGGACTGTTCACCGCGCTCGACCCCAACATCCGGGCGGGGCTGATCCCGAACGCGGACGCCTACCGGGCGCGTTTCAGGAGCTGGCTGCCCTCGGTGACACTGCTGAAGCTGTCAGAGGAGGACGCCGAGTGGCTCGGCGGCACCCCGCGCGAGTGGCTGGACGCGGGGCCGTCGGCCGTGGTGCTCACGCGGGGCGGCGACGGCCTCACCGTCCTCACCCGGGACGGCGCGGAGTACTCCGTCCCGGGTGAGAAGGTCGAGGTGGTCGACACCATCGGTGCCGGTGACACCGTGAACGCGGCTCTGCTGCACGGGCTCTTCGCACAGGACGCGCTGTCCGCACGGGGGCTGGCCGCCCTGGGACCGGACGGCTGGCAGCGGCTGCTGCGGTTCGCCGCGCGGGCGGCGGCGATCACCTGCTCCCGGGCCGGGGCGGAGCCGCCGTTCGCGAACGAGCTGGGCGAACTCTGAGCGAGCGACGGGCGACGGGCGACGGGCGACGGGCGGGGATCTTCGGGGATTTCCTGGATGCTGTTGTCAAGGTGCTGCCGGCCCAGCGGTTCGTGACACCGGTGGAGGCTGTCGCCCCGCGGAGCCGGGGTGGCTGTAGATGGAACGAGGGGGGGGGGGGGGGGGGGGGGGGGGGGGGGGGGGGGGGGGGGGGGGGGGGGG
>NZ_JAJSZC010000170.1:0-17597 GCF_036815105.1 Streptomyces sp. IBSBF 3136 | reverse complement strand
CGGGCACCGGGCACCGGGCACCGGGCACCGGGCGGCCGATACCGGCCCAGACCGGACGTATCATCGGACCGTCATGACCGTTCCCCCGGACCCACCCGGTCCCCTCCCCAGCGGCCTTCCCAGCGGCCCGGCCCTCGACCGGCGGCTCGACGACATCGCGCGCCACCGGCCCTTCGGGGCCCGGTTCCGCCTGCGCGGGCGGGATCTGGCCACCGCCGAGCTCAAGGGCGCGGCGACCGTACGGTGGCACGCCTACGACCTGATCGCCCGGCGGCTGGCCCCGGCCGCGCCGGTCAAGGACGGCAAGCAGACGCCGTACCGGGGACACCCGGTGTTCGTCGCCCAGCACGCCACCGCCACGTGCTGCCGGGGGTGTCTCCAGCGCTGGCACGGGATTCCCCGGGGTCGCGAGCTGAGCCGCGCGGAACACGTGTACGTGGTGGACGTGATCTGCCGGTGGATCGAGCGCGAGGTGGCGGGCGCAGCCGGGTCAGGCTCCGCCCGCCACGGCTGATCAGAGCGTGGCCGAGTTGTCGTGCCGGTGGCCGCCGCGCTTGCTGTGCGGCGCCGCGAACGCCGAGCCGACCGGGGTCACCGTCCAGTCGGGGTGGCCGGGCATCCGCGGCGTCTTGGTGCCGTAGAGCCAGTCACGCAGGAAGCCCGACTGGTCCTGGCCGGAAACCTCCGAGGCGACCGCGATGTAGTCGTCGGTGGACGCCGAGAAGTTGCGGAAGCGCTCGAGGAAGGCGCGCTCGACGGCGTTGAAGACCTGCTCGCCGACCTGCTGCCGGAACGCGTACAGGGTGAGCACGCCGCCCAGGTAGCGCTGGCTGTCGAACAGGTTGACCGCGTTGGGCGAGGCCACCGGGCCGGAGTCGTGGCGCCACTGGTCGCCACGGGCGTAGGTGTCCTTCATCCGGGCTTCCATGGTGGTCAGGCCCAGCGAGTCGGCCCAGCCGCGCTCGTAGCGGTACAGCAGCCCGTAGAAGTCGGCGTGGCCCTCGTTCAGCCACAGGTCCGACCAGCTCGCGGGGCTGACCAGGTTGCCGAAGTAGGAGTGGACCAGCTCGTGCATCATGTGCGAGCCGATCTTCTTCTCCTCCTGGAGCAGGAAGTTCGGCTTGTACAGCGTGAGGGTCTGCGTCTCCAGGCCGGTGAAGTCGAACGCCTTGGCGTCGTCGGAGTTGCACGGCAGCAGGCCGTACGTCTCGAAGGGGAACGCGACGCCCAGGCGGGTCTCCAGCCACGTCACCAGGTTCGGGGTGAGCGCGAGCGCCGGTTCCAGCGCGGCGGCCCGGGCGGACGGCACGACGTCGCGCAGCGGCAGGCCGTGCGGGCCCTGCCGGTCCTTGACCACGTAGTCGCCGACGGTGATCTGGACCAGCTCGGTGGCCATCGGCGACGCCGAGCGGTACGAGTACGTCGTACGGCCGTCGGCCAGCGCCTTGGTGTCGGTGAGGTTGCCGTTCGCCACGCCGCGCAGCCCGTTCGGGACCGTGACGCGGAAGGTGAAGTCCGCCTTGTCCGAGGGGTGGTCGTTGCACGGGAAGACGGTGTGCGCCGAGTTCGGCTGCGGGCAGATCGCGAAACCGTCCGGGGTGGGCACCCAGGCGGTGTGCGCGAGGCTGCGGCGGGGGTCGGCCGAGTAGGCGACACACACCACGGCGGCGGCGTCCTCCGCCAGCTCCCTGGCGGGCGTGACGCGCAGCTTCTCGCCCGCCTGCTCGAAGACGGCGGCGGCGCCGTTGACGGTCACCGTGCGGATGTCCAGGCCGAGGGCGTCCAGCGAGAACCGGCTCAGCGGCCGGTCGGTGCGTATCCGCAGGGTCGCGGTCGCGTCGACCGTCCGGGCCGTCGAGTCGTACGCGAGGTCGAGCGCGTAGGACGAGACGCGGTACCCCTTGTTGCCGAGGGTGGGGAAGACGGGGTCACCGAGGGTCTCCGGGCCCGGGGCCACCACCTTGCGCTTCGCCTTCCCCCCGCCGGCGAGCGCCTGGGCCGGCGAGCCCACCGTCAGTGCCGCGGCCGTGCCGAGCAGGGCGGCCGCCGGGGCCGTCACTCTGGTGCGATATCTCATGGTCAGCTTTCGCTCGGGCGGCCGGGTGGTCGGGTCCGGCCGCCGGTCAGATGTGCGATCGCTTGTCATGACCACGAGAGCGGTGTTCCGGTTGCATGATCTCGGCGCGTTTTCGACCGAGGGTCCCCTGTCGAGCGGACCCACGTCACGAGATATCTTGATGTCGAGCAATGTTGCAGACGTGGAGCGGAGCACCCGGTGACTGACTCGACCATCATCTACACCTACACAGACGAGGCCCCGGCCCTGGCGACGCACTCGTTCCTGCCGGTGATCCAGGCGTACGCCTCGCAGGCCGGTGTGCCCGTCACGACCCGCGACATCTCGCTGGCCGGGCGCATCATCGCCGTCTTCCCGGAGTACCTGAACGAGGACCAGCGCATCCCGGACGCCCTGAGCGAGCTGGGCGAGCTGGCCAAGACGCCCGCCGCCAACATCATCAAGCTGCCGAACATCTCGGCGTCCATCCCGCAGCTCAAGGCCGCCGTCGCCGAGCTCCAGGGCAAGGGCTACGCGCTGCCGGACTACCCGGACGACCCGAAGACCGACGAGGAGCGCGAGATCCGCGCCCGCTACGACAAGATCAAGGGCTCCGCCGTCAACCCGGTGCTGCGCGAGGGCAACTCCGACCGCCGCGCCCCCGCCTCGGTCAAGAACTACGCCAAGACCCACCCGCACCGCATGGGCGCCTGGAGCGGCGACTCCAAGACCGATGTGGCGACCATGGGCGTGGACGACTTCCGCTCCACCGAGAAGTCCGTGGTGATCTCCGAGGCCGGCGCGCTGCGCATCGAGCTCAAGGGCGACGACGGCTCGACCACCGTGCTGCGCGAGTCCGTGCCGGTACTCGAGGGCGAGGTCGTCGACGCCTCCGTGATGCGGGTCGCCGCGCTGCGCGAGTTCCTGACCGCGCAGGTCGCCCGGGCCAAGGAGGAGGGCGTCCTGTTCTCCGTGCACCTGAAGGCCACGATGATGAAGGTCTCCGACCCGATCGTCTTCGGCCACGTGGTGCGCGCCTTCTTCCCGAAGACGTTCGCGAAGTACGGCGAGACCTTCGCCGCCGCCGGCCTGACCCCGAACGACGGTCTGGGCGGCATCTTCAAGGGCATCGAGTCCCTGCCGGAGGGCGCCGAGATCAAGGCCTCCTTCGACGCCGAGCTGGCCGAGGGCCCGGCGCTGGCGATGGTGGACTCCGACAAGGGCATCACGAACCTGCACGTGCCGTCCGACGTCATCGTCGACGCCTCGATGCCGGCCATGATCCGCACCTCCGGCCACATGTGGGGCCCGGACGGCCAGGAGGCCGACACCCTCGCGGTGCTGCCCGACTCCTCGTACGCCGGTGTCTACCAGGCCGTGATCGAGGACTGCCGCGCCCACGGCGCCTACGACCCGTCGACCATGGGCTCCGTCCCGAACGTCGGCCTCATGGCGCAGAAGGCCGAGGAGTACGGCAGCCACGACAAGACCTTCGAGATCCCGGTCACCGGCACCGTCCGCCTGGTCGACCAGGCCGGCAACGTCGTGATCGAGCAGACGGTCTCCGCCGGCGACATCTTCCGCGCCTGCCAGACCAAGGACGCCCCGATCAAGGACTGGGTGAAGCTCGCCGTCACCCGCGCCCGCGCCACCGGCGACCCGGCCGTGTTCTGGCTGGACGAGACCCGCGCGCACGACGCCAACCTGATCGGCAAGGTCGAGCGGTACCTGGCGGAGCACGACACCGAGGGCCTGGACATCCGCGTCCTCGCCCCGGTCGAGGCCACCAAGCTGTCGGTGGAGCGCATCCGCCGCGGCGAGAACACCATCTCGGTGACCGGCAACGTGCTGCGTGACTACCTGACCGACCTCTTCCCGATCCTGGAGCTGGGCACCAGCGCCAAGATGCTGTCGGTCGTCCCGCTGATGGCGGGCGGCGGCCTGTTCGAGACGGGCGCCGGCGGCTCCGCCCCGAAGCACGTCCAGCAGCTCGTCAAGGAGGACTACCTGCGCTGGGACTCCCTCGGTGAGTTCTTCGCCCTGGTGCCGTCCTTCGAGCAGTACGCGACGGCCACCGGCAACACCCGCGCCCAGGTGCTGGCCGACACCCTCGACCGCGCCACGGCGACCTTCCTCAACGAGGACAAGTCCCCGACCCGTCGCGTCGGCGGCATCGACAACCGCGGCAGCCACTTCTACCTGTCCCTGTACTGGGCGCAGGAGCTGGCGGCGCAGACCGACGACGCCGACCTCGCCAAGGCGTTCGGCGCGTTCGCGGAGAACCTCGCCGCGAAGGAGCAGACCATCGTCGACGAGCTGATCGCCGTCCAGGGCAAGCCGGCCGACATCGGCGGCTACTACCGGCCGGAGAAGGCGAAGGCGGACGCGGTCATGCGCCCGTCGGCCACCTGGAACGAGGCCCTCGCCTCCCTGAGCTGACCCTCCGGCGCGAGGCCCCGCCGCCTCCGCCGAGCCTGATCCCGCCCCGGCCGGACGTCTCCGACCGGGGCGGAGTCATGCCTGGGGGCCGGTCTTGGGGCCAGGCCGGCTGGGCGGCGCGGAAGCCGCCTGCGGCCGGGCGAGCGCCGCGTGCCAGACGGGCCTCAAGTGACCTGTCTGGGCCGGGAGCCGGCGGGGCCCGGGCCGCTGAGTGGTCAACTTCGGGAATTCTTCGGGAGGTTGACTGCGGAGTCGGTGTTGCGGGTGTCGCCTGGTCAGACGCCGAGGCGAAGGCTCCGCGGGCTGCCATTTTCTGTTATGCCAATTGACACACTATTAAATGCCGACCTAGGGTCCTGCCCATGGAGGAGCGCAGAGGGCGCGGTCGGCCCCGTAAAAATCCGGAGCAGCTCGCGCGATGGACACCGCCCGAAGGCTGGTCCCGACTGGTCGCCTGGATCTCGCCCGAGGAGAAGAAGGCGCTGAAGCGGGTTGCCGTCGAGGCCGAGGTCTCGGTCGCGGACCTGGTCCGCGCGCTGGCGGGCGGTTTGGCGTCCGGTGCCATCACCCACGAGGAACTGGTCGGCCACGTCAGAAAGGGCATGCAGGTCATGGAGAAGATCCCCACGCTGTTCGAGCGGGACGGCGACTTCCGGGTCGTCGACCGGCCGCGGGTGGAGTGTGCATGGGTGTTCGACGGCGAGGGGGCCCCGACGGAGAAGCTCGACGGAACCAACGTCCGTCTCACCGTCCGGGCGGGCCGGCTGGTACGGGTGGAGAAGCGGCGCAACCCGAGCAAGCTGCAGAAGGCACAGGGGATCAAGGACGGCTGGTACGTGGACATCGCCGAGGGTGCCGCGGAAGACAAGTGGGTTCTCGCCGCCGCCCGCAACACTGACGTCACGTCATGGCCGGACGGCGAGCACTCCTGCGAAGCGCTCGGCCCCCGCATCCAGGGCAACGCCCTGCGGCTGGACGACCACCGTTGCGTGCCGTTCAACCTGGAGGTGCCGGTCTACCAGGGCGTGCCGCGCGACTACGCCGGCCTTCGCGACTTCCTCGGTGAACTGGAGAGCCGCTTCGCCCCCGGCGCCCTGGCCGAGGGCATCGTCTTCCACCACCCGGACGGTCGCCGCGCCAAGATCAAGCGCAAGGACTTCCCTGCCTCCGCCTAGGAGACAGCCGAAGATCCCGCCCTGAAGGCCCGAGTTGCCCCGGATTACCGGCGCATATCAATCTGTGTTGTCCGGTGCAAGCCGGACGCGATTCCAAGATCGTCAGGACACTCCAGAACGCTGGCCCTGGGGCCCGTTAAGGTGACGATCTTTGTCGTCCTCGGGCCGCTCGCCAGGCGCGCACACAGGATTGCCGCTCGCCGTCGCTTGACGCTGATCGACGTCGACCGGCTTGAGTCCTGGATGAGAGCGCAAATGGGAGCAGAACAGCAACGGAGTTGGGGGGGCGGATGATGCCTGTGACGGCCTTCCTTTTGCCGCCGTGTGTGGAGAGACCGGAGAGCAGCCGTGAATGACCGCCGCACAGAGCTTTTCGTATCCCCGGACAAGAGCCGGTTCGGGCGCGTTGCACTGGCCGTCGTGCCGGCGGTCATCGTGCCGGGTATAAGCATGACGCGCATGCTCGCGGGCGGGCGCGGCACCAGTGAGGGGCTCGGGTCGATGGCGGTACCCGCGGTCATCGCCCTCATCGCGCTCCCCTTCCTGTGGTACGTGGCTTATGCGGTCCTGCACACCGTGAACACGTATGTGGCACTCGTGGACGGCAACGTCTTGGTGCGCAACTGGGCGCGCCGGCTGACCGTCATCGAGGGGCCCGGCTTCGTGGCCCGGACCCATATCAACTCCAGCGGCATCGCCGGCGCGGTGCTCGTCGTGGGTGACGACCGCGCCGCCGTCATGCTCAATCCCCGCCAGTGGCATGAGGCCGAACTCGACAAGGTGTGGCGTAGGGCGGGTCTTCCTCAGCAGTTCGGGGGTACGCCGACCCCACGTGAACTTCGCAAGCGTTATCCGACCATCCGGATACCTCTCTACATTCGGTATCCCGGCATCGTCTACACCTTCTGGACCATCCTCGTCATTCTCTATATCGGAGTGGTGGTCAACGTCTTCGTCCGCATCTGAGGGTGCGCCGAACCGGACACCGACGAGGTGTGTGAAGGCCACGGAATCCGTCGAGGTTCGGGATCGGCTCCGAGCATTCGAAGACCGCTACAACGGCGCGGCACGGCCGTTCCAGTGGAGGCTCACCACCTCCGACCGTCCCGCCGCGTGATCAACCCCCGAGGGATTTCGAGCGTCGACCACCAAGTGCGGGCGGGCCCGGGGGCGGCCGGGGCTCGTTGTCAGTGGGGTGTGGGACCTTGATCTTGTGTCGTCGTCCCCAGCTCTGGAGCAGCCCGTGACCGAGTCCTCCGCGTCGTTCGAACTCCTGCCCGGGGACGACCACTCCCCCGTACTGCTGCACGTGCCGCACTCCGCGCGGGCGATACCCGGGGACGTGCGTGAGGGGATCGTGCTGGACGACGCCGGTCTCGAGCGGGAGCTGGACCACATCACCGACGCGCACACCGCCGAGATCGCGGAGCGCGCCGCCGCGCTGGCCGGCCTGCGGCCCTGGCGGTTCGTGAACCGGCTGTCGCGGCTGGTGGTCGACCCGGAGCGGTTCCCGGACGAGCGGGAGGAGATGCTCGCCGTCGGGATGGGGGCCGTGTACACGCGCACCACGCACCGGGCCGAACTGCGGGCCGCGGACACCGACCCCGGTCCGCTGGTCGAGCGGTACTTCCGGCCGTACGCCCGGGCCATGACCGAGGCGGTGGCCGGGCGGCTCGCCGCGACCGGGCGGGCCGTGGTGATCGACGTCCACTCCTACCCCACCCGCGCGCTGCCCTACGAACTGCACGGGTCGGGGCCGCGCCCGCCCGTGTGCCTGGGCACGGACTCCTTCCACACGCCGCCGAACCTGCGGGAGGCGGCCCGTACGGCGTTCTCCGGGTCCGGCGGGACCGGGCTCGACAGCCCGTTCGGCGGGACCTACGTGCCGCTGGAGTACTACGGCCGGGACCCGCGGGTGAGCGCGCTGATGGTGGAGATACGCCGGGACACCTACATGGCGGAGCCCGGCGGCCCGGCCGGGCCCGGTCTGGAGCGGCTCGCCGCCGCCCTGGCCGCGCTGGTGACCGCGGTGTAGGGCGCCGACCCGTGATTGCAGTGCGGGGCACCGGGCCGAAGCACCCGCGCGGGGGACCAGATGCCGTGGCCGCCATGCGGGGCACCGGACCTTGGCCGCCATGCGGGGCACCGGTCGTGGCCGTGCGGGCGCCAGACCATGGCTCCGTGCGGAGCGCCGCCCGCGGCCGCCGCGCCGTGGCCGTGCGGGCCTCCGGCTGGAGCACTCCGGCAGGACAGCCGACGGGGCGCGTACGAGGGTGGTGGTCATGACCGAGGACACCAGCACGCTCACCGGACAGGCACTCTCGCCCGTGCGGGTGGCGGGCCCGGCCGAGGAGATCAGCCTCCCCGGCCGCACCCCGCCGCCGGTACGGGACTGGCCGCCGCCGGACCTGGACGGCACGGAGTTCGACCCGGTCCTCGCCGGTCTGATGCGCGAGGGCCCGCTGACCCGGATCCGGCTGCCGTTCGGCGAGGGCTGGGCCTGGCTGGCCACCCGGTACGAGGACGTCAGGCTGGTCACCAATGACCCCCGGTTCAGCCGCACCGAGGTCACGCGCCGTCAGGTGACCCGGCTCGCCCCTAACTTCGCGCCTCGTCCCGGCTCGCTCGCCTGGGCCGACCAGCCCGAGCACAACCGGCTGCGCAAGCCGGTCGCCGGCGCCTTCACGGTGAGCGCGATGAAGCGGCTGCGGCCCCGCGCGCAGGAGATCCTGGACGGCCTGGTCGACGGGGTCGTGGCGGACGGGCCGCCCGCCGACCTGGTGGAGCGGGTGCTGGAGCCGTTCCCGCTCACGGTCGTCAGCGAGGTGATGGGCGTGCCGCCCGCCGACCGGGCGCGGGTGCACGGCTGGACCCGGCAGATCATCTCCACGTCGGGCGGCGCCGAGGCCGCCGGGCGGGCAAAGACCGGCCTGTACGACTGGATCGGCACGATGGTCCGGGACCGGGCCCACAGCACCGACGAGGACGTGTACTCGCTGCTCGGCGCAGCCGTGACCCGCGGGGAGATCAGCGAGGAGGAGGCCGTCGGACTCGCCGGGCCGCTGCAGATCGGCGGGGAGGCCGTCACCCACAACTGCGGGCAGATGCTGTTCCTGCTGCTGACCCGGCCGGAGTTGATGGAGCGGCTGCGCGGCCGCCCGCTGGAGCGCGGCCGTGTGCTGGACGAGCTGCTGCGCCACATCCCGCACCGCAGCACCGTCGGACTGGCGCGGATCGCGCTGGAGGACGTGGAGCTGGCCGGGCACCGGATCGCGGCGGGCGAACCGGTGTACGTCTCCTACCTCGCCGCCAACCGCGATCCGGACGTCTTCCCCGACCCGGACCGCATCGACCCCGACCGCGCCGCGTGCCCGCACCTGGCCTTCGGCAACGGACCGCACTACTGCACGGGCGCCGTCCTCGCCCGGCTGCAGACCGAGCTGCTGGTGGACACGCTGCTCGACCGGCTGCCGGGCCTGCGCCTCGCGGTCCCGGCCGAGGACGTGCGCTGGCGGCACAAGACGATGATCCGCGGGCCGCTGACCCTGCCCGTCACCTGGTGACCGGGGCTCACGCCCGCAGCCACTCCGTGACGATCACCTCACCGCCGGCCCGCAGCCGAAGGGCGAACGGGCCGGTCGGCGCGTGGTCGCTGGTGAAACGCCCGAGCGTGTCGACCGGTACCGGCTGGGCCGCCTGCGGGCCGCCCAGCACTTCGATGCGCGCCGACTGCGGCGGCAGCACCTGACCGATCAGCCCCTCCTCGGTCACCTCCACGTCCACCGAAAGCCCGCCCGCCCGGAAGGTCAGCATCCGCGGCGCGTCCGGCACCCCCCTGACCGGCAGGGCGTCCACGAGCGAGTCGAAGGTGAGCTCGGCGATCCGGGCGTCGAGGTCGTGCAACGCGTAGGCTTCCAGTGCCAGTTGGCGCAGCTCGACGGGGACCGGGTCCAGTTCGTCGGCCGCCCGGCGCAGTTCCGCCTCCAGCACATCGCCGTCGAACCCGACCGGATCGTCGACACCGTCGAACTCGTTCACTCCCGGGCCCTGTTCGATGTCCTCGCCGACGCCCTGGCCGACGTCCGTGTCGAACTCCCCGCCGAAGCCCTCGCCGAAGCCCTCGTCGGGCCGTCCGTTGCCGTCCATGCCGCTCACACCGTCCCCCGTGCGTCCATCCGGGCCCGCAGCCGGCGCAGACAGCGCTGGCGCAGGGGCCCGATACTGCCGACCGCGATGCCGAGCGCGGCCGAGACCTCCAGATAGCTGGGCGGCGGCGAGGCGATCAGCACGCGCAGCAACTGCCTGCACCGGTCCCCGAGTTCCTCGAACTCCTGCCACAGCCGGCGGACCCGTTCGGCCTGCTCGGCCTCCTCCTCGGCGTCGATCAGCGACTGTTCCGGCGTGCGCTCCTCGCTGGCGCGGTCGAGCACCAGCGGATCGTCGGTCAGCGTCAGCCGGGTGAGCCCCTTGAGCACCTTCAGGCACTCGTGCCGAGCCGTACTGGCCAGCCACGCGCCAGCCTTGTCGGGCTCGCGCAGCCGGCCCAGGTGCTGGGCGAAGCGGAACCACACGGTCTGGTAGACCTCATGCCCGTCGGCGTCCGACAGCCGGTGCGCGCGCACGACCGACCACACCAGCGGACTCATGCCTTCCACCAGCGCCTTCCAGGCCGCGGCGTCGCCGTCGACGGCGGACCGGACCAACGCGCCGACCTCTGTTCGGTCCACGGTTCCACCCCTCGTGTACGGCACGTCATCGTACGCCGTGGAGGGGAGGGTTCCGGACCTCATGCGGACTGCACCGGGACCCCGACGGGAACCGGGCGCCAGGTGGGCGGCCGGAGCGCCGGGACGTGCGCCCCGCGCACATCGGCGTACTCGGTGAGTGAGGCGAGGAGTTGTTTGCGCGCCGCACGCGGGTCGCGCTCCTTGTGCGCCGTCATGTGGGCGGCCACCAGGGCGGCGGCCGCCGGGGTGGCGAAGGAGGTGCCGCTCCACTGCGCGAGGCCGTCGAACATCACCTGGTCGGGCTCGGTCGTGCCGCTCTCGCCGGTCTCGCTCAGCACGCCCGTGTGGCGCGGGTACCGGCAGGTGCAGGCGTAGCCGAGGCCGAACCGGCAGGTGTCGTACGTGGAGTGCTGGTAGACGTACGGCACGGGCGCGTCGAAGCCGGTGAGGGCGCTGGTGAGGCGCTCGCCGGGGGCGTACACCCCGACCCAGGGGCCGTGGTTGCTGAAGCACGCCTCGGAGGCGCCGTCCCCGCGCAGCGCGCCGACCGAGAGCACGCTGTCCGCGTACTCGGGCAGCGAGGCGTAGGCGGCCGGCCAGAACGGGGTGTCGCTGCCGTTGTTGCCGGCCGCGGCCACCAGCAGGGTGCGCTGCTCGCGCAGTTCACGCATGAACGCGTCGAGCCCGAGCAGACCCACGGCGGACTCGGTGGAGGTACCGGCGGAGAGGCTGATGATGTCGGGCCAGCCGCCCTGGTCGACGGCCTCGAACAGCTTGCCGCCGAACTCCGACTCAAGGATGGCACCCACGTCGTTGAGCGTGCCGCGGACGGTGATGTCGGTGTTGGGCGCGACGGCCGCGACGATCCCGGCGATGAACGTGCCGTGGCCGACGTACTGACGCAGCAGGCCGTCGGCGTCGGTCTCGCTCACCTGGGGGTCGCCCGTGGTGTGCGCGAGGAGCGGGTAGGCACGGTGGTCGTGCACCAGGCCGGTGTCGACGACGAGGACGCCCACGGCGGTGTCCGGGTCGTGACGGCCCTCCTCCGGGGCCGGGTTGGCCGGCTCGCCGCGCGGCGCGGGCACGGGCTCGTCGCCGGGGCAGGCGTTGACGGGGGCGATGTGCACGACGTGGTTGCGGCTGACCAGCCGGTGGCCCCGGCGGCCCTCGGCCCCGGTGAGGGCGCGCAGGGCGTGCGGGACGCCGTCGTCGCCCTCCGCGGGGTCACCGACCCGGATCCGGGTGATACCGGTGCGGTTGGTCTCCGGTCCGGCGCGGCGCACGTGGTCCGGGACCAGGCCCCGGGTCTCGGTGAAGTGGGCGCGCACGGTGTCCTCGACCATGCGGGCCTCGGCGCCGTCGCGGGCGAGGACGACACCCTTCTCGTAGAAGAAGTGGCCGTCCTCGTCCGGCCCCATGGCCAGGGCCACATCGGGCATCGAGCGCTGGATGTGCCGGAACTGCTCGTGGAATCGCTGAGGTGCCATGGAGTGTCCTCCCCCTGAGACGGTGTCCGAAAGTGAGAGTCACCGGACGACCGATTGATACAGCCCGCGGGCAGGCGCGGTACAGCGAAAAGCGGAAGGGGACAGCCGTGTGACGGGTTCGCGCAGGCCACTACCATGCGAGGGGTGACAGCGGGAAGCGACTCGGTCCTCGAACTGCTGCCGATGGTGTTCGCCGATCCCGGCGAGGCCCGGGCACGCGCGGATCTGGTGCTGCACACCGATCCGTCGCCGCTGCACGCCAGCGTCGCCCATCAGGTGATCGGCATCTGGCAGCGGGACTTCGGCGATCTGCGGATCGCCCTGCGGCACCTGCGACGGGCCCGGGACCTGGCCGCGCGCGCCGAGTCGGCCGAGCGGGAGGCGGACGTGCTCGCCACGCTGGGGGTCGCACTGGTGCACGCGGGGCGCACGCGCCAGGGCCTCGCGTCGTTCGAACAGGGGGTCGCCCGGGGCAGCGGGCACACCAGGGCGCGGGTGCTGTACCGGCGGGCCTACGTGTGGTGGGTGCTGGGGAGTCACCGGGAGGCGCTGGAGGACGTGCGGCGGGCGCTTCCGGTGCTGCGGCAGGTCCGTGACGACATCTGGACCGCGCGGGCGCTGACGCTACGGGCCACCGTGCACCTGGCGCTGGGCGCGGTGGACCGGGCGGTCGCCGACTTCACGGCGGCGGAGCGGTTGTGGGAGACCACCGGCCAGGAGCACGACAAGGCGGACGCGGTGGAGAGCCGGGGCCTCGCCGCGTTCCGTTCCGGGGACATCCCGGCGGCACTGCGGCTGCTGGACGAGGCCGAGGAGCGGTACGCCAAGCTCGGCACGCCCACCTTCATGCTGTCCATCCGGCGCTGCGAGGTGCTGATGGCCGCGGGGCTCGCCCCGGAGGCGCTGGCGGAGGCGGACACGGCGATCGCGCTGCTCGACCGGATCGGCGGACAGTCCACCCGCAAGGCCGAGCTGCTGCTCGCCGCCGCGCGGGCCGCCCGTTCGGCCGGGGACCCGGACACCGCTATCGCCCGCGCCGCCGACGCCGTACGGCTGTTCGCGGCGCAGCGGCGGGCCTGGTGGGCCGCCCATGCCCGGCTGGTGCTCATCGAGGCCAGGGCGGCGGCCGGGAACGGATCGGGGCGGCTGGTGGCCGACGCGGCGACGGTCGCGGAACGGCTCGCCTCCTTCGGCTCGCCGGCCGCGCCCGAGGCGTCGCTGCTGGCCGGCCGGGTCGCGCTGGCGCTGGGCCGCACGGCGGAAGCGGAGCGGCACCTGACGGCGGCGGCGCGCGGCCGGCACGGCGGTCCGCCGACGGCCCGGGTCACCGGCTGGGCCGCGCAGGCCCTGCGGGCGCGGGCGGCCGGTTCCGGGCGTGGGGTGCTGGAGGCCTGCCGGCGGGGCCTCGACGTCCTCGACGACCACCGGATGACGCTCGGCGCCTCCGAACTGCGGGCCCGCGCGACCGCGCAGGGCGCCGAACTGGCCGCGCTCGCCCAGGAGGCGAGCCTCGCGCACGGCGGTGCGCGGCGGCTGCTGGAGTGGAGCGAGCGCTGGCGGGCGACCGTGCTGTCCGCGCCGCCCGCGCGGCCGCCCGCCGACCCGGCGCTGCTCGGCAGCCTCACCGCCTACCGGGAGATCGCCGCCCGCGCGGAGGAGGCCCGCCGCGAGGGCCGCCCGGTGCCCGCCCTGGAACGCGAACAGCGCAGGCTGGAGAGGGACATCCGGTCCCGAACCCACCACATCCGCGGTGACGCGCCCGACGGCGGCGACCGCTTCGACGCGGGCCGCCTGCTGGACCGCCTCGGCCCGGCCCGGCTTGCCGAACTCGCCGTCGTGGACGGCCGGGTGCACGTCCTGCTGTGCGGGCAGGGGCGGGTACGGCGGTTCGCGGGCGGATCGCTCGCCGAGGCGGTGGCCGAGGCCGAGCACGTGCAGGCCGGGCTGCGGCGGCTCGCCCACCCCGGCGGCGAGGCACGGCTGCCGCTGGTGGAGGCGGCGGGCCGGCGGCTCCAGGAGCTGCTGCTCGGCGGTGCCGTGCCGCACCTGGGGTCGGGGCCGGTGGTGATCGTGCCGCCGGGGGCGCTGCACCGGGTGCCGTGGGCGCTGCTGCCCGCGCTGCGGGAGCGGGTGCTCAGCGTGTCGCCGTCGGCGGGGAGCTGGCTGCGGGCCCGGGAGACCGAGCCGCCGGCCGGTGGCCGGCACGTCCTGGTGCGTGGGCCGGGCCTCGCCACGGGCGGCGCCGAAGTGTCCGAACTCGCAGACCGGTACGGCACCGCGACCGTCCTGGAGGGCGAGGCGGCGCAGGCGCCCCGGGTGCTGGCCGAACTGGACGGCGCGGCCCTGGCCCATCTGGCCGCCCACGGCACGTTCCGCGCCGACAGCCCGTTGTTCTCGGCCCTGCGCATGGCCGACGGCCCGCTGATCGTCCACGACTTCGAGCGCCTGGCCCGCAGCCCGTACCGGATCATCCTGTCCAGCTGCGACACCGCCCGCCTGGCCTCGGTCGGCGCCGACGAACTCCTCGGCCTGGTCACGGCGTTGCTGCCGCTGGGCACGGCCGGGGTGGTGGCGAGCAGCGCCCCGGTCAACGACGCCGCCGTGGTCCCGCTCATGCTCGCCCTGCACAAGGGACTCGACGCGGGCCTCTCCCTGGCCGAAGCCCTGCGCGACGCCCGCGCCGCCCTGCCCGAGGACGCGGTCCACCAGGCGACGGGCTGGGCGTTCGCGGCGTTCGGGGCGGCGTGAGGGCGGGCGGGAGCGGCACGGCGGCACGGGCCGGGTCCGCTGGGGCCGCACGGCAGCACGGCAGCACGGCAGCACGGCACGCGGGCCCGGCCCGCCGAGGTCCGCGCGGCTCAGGCCGGTTCGGCCTCCGGCAGGTCCGTCAGCCACGGCAGCGCGCCGCGGTCGCTCGCGCCCAGTCGGGTGTACGCGCCGTAGAGGTGGTTGCCGACGGTCCGCACGGACAGGGTCAGCTTGTCGGCGATCTGCCGGTTGCTGAGCCCGGCGGCCGCGAGGGTGACGATCTGGCGTTGCCGCGCGGTGAGTTCGCCCAGCACGAGGCCGGCCAGCGCGGGGGTGCGGGCGCCCTGGCAGCGGCGGGCCAGCGCGACCGCGCGGGTGCGGGAGAGGCGGGCGGCGCGCGGGTCACGGTGCGCGCGTACGGCCTGGGCGTGCGCCTCGGCCGCGAACAGCAGGAAGCCGCGTTCGGCCAGGGCCACGGCGGCCCGGTCGAGGGCCGGCCCGTCGCCCCGGGCGAGCGCCTCGGCGTGCCGGGCGAACACCCCGCCGGCCGGCAGCCGCCCCACGGCCGGCCCCGGCCTGCCCAGGCGCACGGCGTCGTAGCACGCGAACACGTCGTCCCCCGTGATCCCGGTGAGCCGGGCCAGGGCGCCCTCGATGTCACCGCGGGCCGCCGCGGCCCAGCCGTCCTCGCCCATCGGTTCACCCAACTGCGCCGTCACTAAGTCGAGTTCGTCGGCGCAGCGGGAGTCACCGGGGACCGCCCGCAGTCCTTCCCTGGCCCACGCCGCGGCCTCGCGCAGCTCTCCGCGCAGCCGCGAGTACCGGGCGCGTACGACCGCGTACCCGGCGGGGACCGGCAGCCCCTCGGACAGCAGCCAGTCCCCCACCGGCGTCGGCACGCCCCGCACGTCCTGCCGGGCCAGCCCGCGCTCCAGCGCGGTCCGCTCCGCCGCCAGGGCGGCCCCGCACCGGTCCGGCGCACCGGTCAGCCGCAGGGCCCGAAGCCGGCCGGCGGTGGCGCGCAGGGCGGGGCCGTGCAGCGGGTGGGCGAGGCTGACGGAGCCGAGGTCTTCGACGTGGATCAGGCCGTCCGCCTCCAGGCGTTCGAGGACGTCCAGGTCGAGGTCGTCCAGGGCGAGCGGCAGCGGCTCGGCGAAGGCGAGCCGGTCGAGCGTCTCGCGCTCCCCGGCACCGGCGCGGTTCAGGACAGGCGCGAGACGGTCGCGGACGGTCGCGGTCATCGGCACCGGTCCGCGCCAGGCCCACTCGTCGCACTCGGGGACCCGGGTGAGTCCGCCGGACCGGCGCAGCGCCGCCACGAGGTCGCACAGCAGCCGCAGGTCGCCCCGGCACATCCGGTGCAGCCGCCCCACGGTGAGCGGTTCGAGACCGGCCGTGGCGAGCAGCCGGCCGGTCTCCTCGCGGGGCAGCGGCTCCAGTGCGACGCGGGGCAGCAGTTCCCCGGTCCACAGCCGGGAGACCGCGCCCGGTACCGGCACGCCGTCCGTGACGGCCACGACCAGACGGGTGCGTCCGTGCGCGGCGAGCTGGTGGACGAGGGCAGCGGACCCCTCGTCGAGCAGATGGGCGTCGTCGACGACCAGGAGCCGTACGCCGGAGAGGAGTTGCACCGCCCGGTGCAGCGAGACGGTGCCGGGCAGCAGGTGCGCGAAGGCGGCGAAGGGCAGGCCGCGGCTCTCGGGCGTCCCGGTGATCCGGGTGCAGTCCGTGCCCCGGACCGCCTCGGTGATCAGCCGGGTCTTGCCGCAGCCGACCGGGCCGGTCAGCACGACGCCGGGCCGGCCGGCGGCCGACGACCGCCGCACCAGCTCCAGTTCGGTCTCCCGGCCGGTGAACGGCCAGGGCAGCTCCAGCGTCTTCGCGTCCTGTTCGTAAATCGTCACGACTACTGGAGCACGCCTACTCAGGTTTGATACAGGGCGACTTGAGTAGCCCCCGACTCAGGCGTTCCGGTGGCACGGGGCGGCACTCTGGCGGTCCGAGCCAGTCGGGCGACCGGGAAAGCGGTCGAGGGGACGTAGCCTTCGGGGGAGGGATGGCGTCCCCTCGACCACCTGGCGGGCCCGCGCGAGTCGCCGGTGGCGGGGCCCCGGCGAGCGCGCCGTGGCCGAGGCCGGGTCGAGGTCCGGGCAGGGGCCGGGACGGCGGGACTCAGGTGCGGGCGGCCAGGCTGTCGGCAGTGTCCGGGTCGAGGTGGCCGCCGAAGGCGGGCCGGGCGGTCAGCCGGCGGACGTGGGCCCACAGCACCGGATGGTCGGCGACGCGGTGTGCGGCCAAGGCGTCCAGGTGGTGGCGGTGCACGGTGTGCAACCGCACCAGCGCCACCCACAGTGCGACGTCGGCGGCGGTGAGCCGCCCGTCGACGACGTACTGCTCCCCCGCCAGGTGCCGTTCGAGCCTGCCCAGCGTGTCCAGCAGCACGTCCACGGCGGCCGCGCGCTCGACGGGGCCGGTGCCCGGCCGTACGGCGCACCGCGCGGCCGCCAGGATGCCCTCGGCGCAGATCCGTTCGACGGCGTCGATCCGGCTCTCCGCGCCGCGCGGGTACAGGGAGATCCGGCCGTCGCGCGGGAAGCGGTCCAGGTCGCGCAGGATGTCCGGGGTGTGGTTGCTGACGATGCGTCCGGTCCAGTCGTCGCTGAGCACCGGCGCGAGAGCGGGCTCGGTCCAGTGGTGGGCACTCGCCTCGTACAGCGGGCGCAGGGCCGAGTGGCCTCCGTCGGACCGGTCGGGCAGCGCGGGCAGGAGGACGACCGGACAGACGGCGTCGAGGCCCAGCAGGCTGTGGCCGACGGCGAGACGCAGCCCGTCGGCGCAGCCGGTGGACAGGTGGAGCCGGTAGCGGTGCGGCACCGCGTAGTGGCCGCTGCGCGCGTCCCGGCCGATCCGGCCCCGGAACGCGGGCGCGGCACGGAGGGCGGCGGTACGGGGGGCGGAGGTGCAG
>NZ_JAJSZC010000169.1:0-17620 GCF_036815105.1 Streptomyces sp. IBSBF 3136 | reverse complement strand
CCTCCCCCGCTTCCCCCACGCCGTCGCCGTCCTCGGGCTCCCCCGCGTCGGCGCCGGTCGGCCGCCGGACCGTGCTCGGTGCGGCGGCCGCCGCCGTGCCCGTGGTGGCCGGCCTGTCCACGCCGGCCCACGCGGCCACACCCGCCCGCGCCGCGAAGGCGGCCCGGAGGTCCCCGCGCGTCCTGCCGGGCGGCGGCGACCTCGGCCCCAACGTGCTGGTCTTCGACCCCACCACGCCCGGCATCCAGGCCAAGCTCGACCAGGTCTTCCGGCAGCAGGAGTCGGCCCAGTTCGGCACCGGCCGCTACGCGCTGCTGTTCAAGCCCGGCACGTACCACGACCTCAACGCCCAGATCGGCTTCTACACCTCGATCTCCGGGCTCGGCCTCTCCCCCGACGACACGACGATCAACGGTGACGTGACGGTCGACGCCGGCTGGTTCGACGGCAACGCCACGCAGAACTTCTGGCGTTCGGCGGAGAACCTGGCCCTGGTCCCGGCCAACGGCACCAACCGCTGGGCGGTGGCGCAGGCCGCGCCGTTCCGCCGTATGCACGTGCGCGGCGGGCTCGATCTCGCTCCCTCGGGCTACGGCTGGGCGAGCGGCGGCTACATCGCGGACAGCCGGATCGACGGCCAGGTGGGGCCGTACTCGCAGCAGCAGTGGTACACCCGCGACAGTGTCATCGGCAGCTGGCTCAACGGCGTCTGGAACATGGTGTTCTCGGGTGTCCAGGGCGCACCCGCGCAGAGCTTCCCGAACCCCCCGTACACCACGCTCGACACCACCCCCGTCTCCCGCGAGAAGCCGTTCCTCCACGTCAGCGGCGGCGAGTTCCGGGTGTTCCTGCCGGAGAAGCGGACGAACGCCCGTGGCGTCACCTGGGGCAACGGCACGCCCAGGGGCACGTCGCTGCCGCTGTCCCGGTTCTACGTCGCCAAGCCGGGCGTGAGCGCCGCGACCCTCAACCAGGCGCTGGCCCAGGGGCTGCACCTGCTGCTCACCCCGGGGATCTACCACGTGGACCGGCCGATCCAGGTCAGCCGCCCCGACACCGTGGTACTGGGCCTCGGTTACGCCACCCTGGTGCCGGACAACGGCACCACGGTGCTGAAGGTCGCCGACGTCGACGGAGTACGGCTCGCCGGGTTCCTCATCGACGCGGGTCCGGTCAACTCCCCCACCCTGCTGGAAGTCGGCCCGGCGGGCGCGGCCGGGGACCACTCGGCGAATCCGACCACCGTGCAGGACGTCTTCGTGCGCATCGGCGGCGCAGGCGCCGGTAAGGCCACCACCAGCATGGTGATCAACAGCCGGCACACCATCGTCGACCACACCTGGGTCTGGCGCGCCGACCACGGCACGGGTGTCGGCTGGGAGACCAACCGCGCCGACTACGGGGTGGTGGTCAACGGCGACGACGTGCTGTGCACCGGCCTGTTCGTCGAGCACTTCAACAAGTACGACGTGCAGTGGAACGGCCAGCGGGGCCGCACGGTGTTCTTCCAGAACGAGAAGGCGTACGACGCCCCGAACCAGGCCGCGATACAGAACGGTTCCGTCAAGGGCTACGCGGCCTACAAGGTCGGTGACAACGTCACCTCGCACGAGGGCTGGGGCCTGGGCAGTTACTGCTACTACAACGTGGACCCGTCCATCGTGCAGCACAGCGGCTTCGCCGCGCCGAACCGTCCGGGCGTGAGGTTCCACGACCTGCTGGTGGTCTCGCTCGGCGGCAAGGGCCAGTACGAGCACGTGATCAACGACACCGGAGCGCCGACCTCGGGCACCTCCACCACTCCGTCGACCGTGGTGTCCTACCCCTGACCCCTGTGCGGTGCCGCCCGCCGCCCCGAGGTGGGAGCGGCGGGCCCGGCCGTGGAGGCGGATCGGCGATCATCGACGCATGACGCCGAGATGGCGGGCAGCACCACCGCGGTATCGTCGCGATCAAGGGTCCTGGTGGCCGGCAACCGCATCACCTCCAGTTGACAGGGCCGTGTGTGTGATCAGCGTCGCCGGTCGCCGGTCAGAGTGTGCCGCCGAGCCCATGCGCCAATCGCGTGGGCGATGGCCTGGGGTTGGTCCTCGGGTGCGTGGTGGCCGGCCGGTCCGCAGTGCCGGGTTTCCAGCGCGGCAATGTTCGCCGCGCACCATTTGGCCATCTCCTCACCGATCAGCAAGGTGGGCGAGGAGTCGAAGGTGAGGAGCAACTTGGGGACCTCGCCGCTACCGGCCAACCATTTGACGTACTGCTCGACCCGTTCGGCGACATCGGTAGGCTGTCCGTCCAACGGTAGCGAGCGAGCCCACTCCAGTACCGGGCGGCGGCTTTCCCGAGTGGGGTACGGCGCCTGGTAAGCCTGCATGTCAGCCTCACTGACTGGGTTCAGCACGCCGCCGGTGAAGGCCGACTCCAGGAAGACGTTCTGGTCCAGCACCAGTGTCTCGCCCTGGGGTCCGCGCATGGCCTGGGCGCGCGAGCGCGGTCCGTCGCCCAGCTCGCTCCAGGACATCGGCCGAACAATGGTTTCGAAGAAGGCCATCCCGCGGATCCGGTCAGGGTGGCGAGTCGCCCAGTCGAAGGCTAGTGCACCACCCCAGTCGTGACCGACGAGCACCACCCCGTCCAGGCCCAACTGGTCGAACCAGTCGTCCAGGTAACGGGCGTGGTCGGCGAACCGGTACAGCACGTCGGGCTTGCCGGAGTGGCCCATGCCGATCAAGTCGGGGGCGAGCAGGCGGGCGGGCAGGTCGACTTCGGGCAGCACCTTGCGCCACAGGTGCGACGAGCTTGGGTTGCCGTGCAGAAAGACGAAGGGGGTGCCGCTGCCGACCTCTTCGTAGAACATCGTCGAGTCCAGCACGTTCGCCACGGGCATGACGTCCTCCAATTCGTTCGTCACACGAACATTCCATCGTCGGTTAGAGTATTTTGTTAGTGTGACTAACGCAAGGGATGCAGGTACGAGCAACTACATGCCCGACACGGCTCGTTCGGCCGACCGGCAGGCCACTGCCGAGCGGCTGCGGAATCTGCGGACCCGGCTCCTGTCACTGGCCGCGATCCAGTCGGATCGTCTAGTGAACGAGAAGCTGGCCCGGGCGGACGCCCGCAAGTGGCATTACGCGGTACTCGCCACGCTGGACGAGTTCGGACCCGCAAGCCAGGCAGAACTGGTCTCCCGCACCGGGATCTACCGCAGTGACATGGTCACGGTCATCAACGAGCTGGCCGATCGCGGAATGGTGGAACGCTCACCCAACCCCGCCGACCGCCGACAGAACGTCATTACCCTCACCCGGCAGGGCCACCGGCAACTGCTGAAGCTGGACAAACTGCTGACCCAAGCGGAGAGCGAGGTGCTTGCGCCACTCACGCCGCCGGAACGCGAGCAGTTGGCCCGGCTCCTCGCTGTCCTTGTGCACCACCACACCCAGGACATATGAACACGCCGCGCGCCGTCACCCGGATCGGATCGGTGCACGGACCTACGCATCCCCGTGTCCGTCCACCCGTACTCGAGGGAAGTGGTGGCACCGGTCCTACAGCGACCGCTACTGGGCGCGCCACCGGTGCCGGCAGCGCGCTGTACGGGCCCCGGGAGCGCGGCTGAGCCCATCCGCACGAGTGGCGCCGCCGGGGCCGAGCAGTATCGTGAAGGTGTCCGCGTGCCGCGGCGACCCCGCACGCCCCGCGCCGGGGCCGGGCTGTTCCCCGACCCGACCGGCAGCGCACGGTCACCGGCTCGCCGCATGACGGTACGTCAGCCCGGCCCGAGTGCGGCAGCCTTGGGCTGTGGTGCGGTCCGGTGCCGGGCTGAACACCGTGGGCACGGCCCCGAGAACGGCAGGAGGGCTTCCCATCGTGGAGATGAAACTCGAGGTCGTGGTGATCCCGGTCGCCGACGTCGACCGTGCGCGGGGGTTCTACGAGACGCTGGGCTGGCGGCTGGACGCCGACTTCGTCGCCGAGGACGGGCTGCGCGTGGTGCAGCTGACCCCGCCGGGCTCCGCGTGCTCGGTCATCTTCGGCGACGACGTCAGCGCGGCGCCGCCCGGCTCCGTCGAGGGCCTGCACCTGGTCGTCCCGGACATCGAGGCGGCCCGCAAGGAGCTGGAGGGCAACGGCGTACAGGTGAGCGAGGTCTTCCACGACGCGGGCGGGGTGTTCCACCACGCGGGCACCGCGCGGCGGGTACCCGGTCCGGACCCCGAGCGGCGCAGCTACAACTCCTTCGTCTCGTTCAGCGACCCGGACGGCAACGGCTGGATCCTCCAGGAGATCACGGAGCGGCTCCCGGGCCGGTGACACCAGGCCGGCCGGCTCCGTGGTCACGCGCCGGGGACGGGGGGCCTGCGGCGCGCGTGACCGGCGGACCGGGTGGCCGGCGGACTGGCTGGTCGGCGGACTGGCTGGTCGGCGGACCGGCTGGTCGGCGGACCGGCGGACCGGGTGGCCGGCGGGGCCGTCGGTGAGCCAGGAGCCGTCGCCCGGGGGCACCATCCACCGCGGATCCCGGACCGGCAGGCCTTGTGCGGGATCTTGCTCGTGCCGCACACGGGCATCCAGTGGGAGTACCTGACGCGGGAACTGGGCTTCGGCTCGGGAATGACCTGCCGGCGCCGCCTGGCCGCCTGGAACGAGGCCGGCGTGGGGGACGAATTGCGTGTCTTGCTGCTGAGGAGGCTGCGGGCCGCAGAGAAGCTGGACTGGTCCCGGGCGGTGATCGACTCCTCCCACGTGCGGGCCGCTCGCAGGGGCCCAAAAGCGGACCCAGCCCGGTCGACCGCGCACGGCCGGACAGCAAGCACCTCCCGGCGGTTGCCGGTGTCGTCGGCCGACCCAGACACCCGCCCGACGCGCTGCTTGCCGACCGCGACTACGACCACGACAAGTACCGGCGCCTTCTGCGGCAGCGCGGCATCCGCCCGGTCATCGCCGAACGAGGCGTGGAGCACGGCTCTGGCCTGGGCATCTTCCGCTGGGTAGTCGAGCGCACCATCGCCTGGCTGCACGGCTTTCGCCCGCCTGCTGATCCGATGGGAGCGACGCGACGACATCCACGAGGCCTTCCTCGGCCTCGCGACCTGCCTGATCACCCACCGACACGTCCGGCGCCTTTGTTAGGAACTCTAACAGCAGCACGGCGGCTGTCCCTTTGGCCGGCCGCCCCTCGAGCGCCCGCCCCGTCGGAGGACCGGAGACCTCTGGCGGGGCGGGTAAGAGCGAAGAGGCCCCAGCCGGTGGTGTGTTCCGGCTGAGACCTCTTCCCTGTTCCCTCGTTACAGGGGGCGGATGTTCTCCGCCTGCGGGCCCTTCTGGCCCTGCGTAACGTCGAACTCGACCTTCTGGCCCTCCTGAAGCTCACGGAAGCCCTGGGCGGCGATGTTCGAGTAGTGGGCGAAGACGTCGGGGCCGCCACCCTCCTGCTCGATGAAGCCGAAGCCCTTTTCCGCGTTGAACCACTTCACAGTGCCCTTGGCCATGCCTGTCTCCTTCGAAAGGACTCGTATCGGGTCTCGCACCGTGCGGAACCCGGAGGTGATCGCCCTGGTCCGGAGAGGCGTTGAACAGCAAAAACGCCCGCGATTGCGATCACGGGCGAACGGGACTTCGGAACCACGACTGCTGGTAACGACGCTACACCGGCTGGTGAGGTTCGGCCACGCGATTCCGGTCATCGTGGCGTGTTGCCCCGACGTGCCGCATACGTGCCAACGTCTCACGAAGGCCCGGGCCAGTGGCTGGCAACCGCATCCCTCATGCGGTTGTGCCCTGCCTGGGTGGTGAGCTCCGACTGGTCGAGCAACGCTAGGCAGTGTCTGCAAATGATCTTGAGTGGTGGATCGCGGTCGGGTGTTACGTCGCCATGAACTGTCCGATGCGAGTGGGAGTTCGTCCGGCCGTTGCTGCTCCACGCCGCCCATGTGAAGGCAGAGGCCGCCGGCGACATCGACTGCTTGGTGTCGGTCGAATCCACCGTGGTCCGCGCTCACCAGCACGCCGCCGGGGCCCGAAAGAGGGGCTCCGCAGGCCGGCCCGCGGACGCTCCCGAGGCAGCCTGACCGCTCCGAACCGCAGAGATCGGCAGAGGCCGCCGTGCCCTCGGAGGCCACCGGCCCGAACGTGCTCGGTAGGGCTCTCCTTCGTGGAAAGCCCCTGGTTTTGCACCACTCGGCACGGCTACCGTCAGCGTCCTCACGCTCACTGTTCTTGGGGGGACATCCGTGCACGTACGCAAGCCGCAGCTCATGCCGGCAGTCGGTGCCGTGATTGTCGTGGTCCTGACGGCTTCCGGGTGTTCCGCAGGTCCACAGGCGACACCGGACTCGGCGGGACCGCGGGCGACCGCATCGGACAAGGCCGTCGTGGCACCTCTGACGCGGGCACAGTTGCGGGCGCTCACTTTCAAGGACGGCGAGGTCGCGGGGGTACCCAAGGGCGGCCTCGCAGTACAGGACCCCCAGCCGAAGGAGGAGCGGCGCTCTTTCCCGCCGGTGTCCGATCCCGCTTGCCAGACCATGCGCGACATCCGCAACGGGGAGGGCGCGTCCACCGTCGTCCTACAGGTCTTCAACTGGAAGGGCGACATCTGGGGCGGCGGCTCGATGCTTGCCGCATACCAAGGCGGGAAGGCCAAGCAAGCCTTTACTCAGCTGAAGCAGGCGCTTGGCTCCTGCCGCTCATATGAGGGCACAGGCTGGGTGGGGAAATTCAAGGCCACGCTCACGATGGAACAGGCACCGGACGTCGGGGACGAAGCCGTGCGGTTCCATGAGACCGTCCCCAGGCGCCCTGGGGGGCCGGGGGACCGCAACGAGCAATTCACCGTGGTGCGGGCTGGGAACACCATCGTGGCGTTCCAAAAACTGAACGTCGGAGGCAGCGCAACCTTCCCTGCCGATCTGGTCAGCCGGCAGGTAGAACGGTTGCAGAACGCACAACGCCTCTGACGACAGCACAAGAAGTACGGGGCCGGCGGTACGGTGATCGAGTTCGCTGGTCACGGGCGGTTGCTGCTGGCGGTGGGTCCCACGATGACTAGCTGCACGAGGACCCCCGAGAGGGTGCCTCGGGGACGCCCTACGGGCACCCGGGCCGGCTCGGGGATCAGCCCGGCCCCCGCCCACTCGTCATCCGTCCTCCTGCGCCGGGGAGCACCGCCGACCAGCCGGCCGCCGCGGGCCCAGGCCGGCAGGTGTCTCTCCTGCCTGGTTACAGGTACGCGGTGGTCTCCAGGGGGCTCTCTCGTAGGAGGTCCCGTGCGCAGCTGAAACAGGCCGAGGAGATCCTCGGACGAGGTGAGCGCCGGTCTACTGCTGCCGGTGCTTGGCCTGGCAGGGCCGGTGGCGGTGGACCGTGATGCTGGACGGTCGCAGTCGGCCGTACGGGTGACGCGTCTCGGCGTACTCGGCCTGCGTGGGCGTGCTCTGCGCTCGCCGTGCGCGGGTCAACTGCCGCAGTTCGGAGCGCGCCACGGGGACCGAGGGGGCGGTTTCCCGGTAGGGGTGCCACCACAGTCGCCCGGACAGGAGCAGCAGGCGGCGGCGCAGGACGGTGGTGTCGCGGTGGCGGGGCGCGGCAAGGGCGTCGTAGGTGGCGTTCCACGCGGCTTGTGGCTGCATCAGGTCGTCGGGGAAGTCGGTCCCGCCCATACCGATATTAGATCGTTTGTTCGAATTATGGGAGTGGTTCTGGCGCTGGCCCCTGATGCTCACGCTGTTCGCCGCCGGCATCCTACTGCCCCAGCACATCGACGCCTTGTTCGGCGAAACCGCCCGCAGCACCGACCCCCGTAATTTTGCCGGCAGCTCGGGCGCGACATACTTCCTCGCCGCCACCCTCGCAGCGGGCCTCGTACTGACCAGCACAGCCCCCCGAGAGCGGCTGCTCGCCGTGAGCGTTCCGGCGGCCGGCCTCGCGATGTGGTTGGCCCAAGACAACGGGCACGGTCTCGTGGCCTGTTACGGATTCGCCCTCGGCTTGATCGTCCTGTTGGTCGCCCGCCGGCTGCCGCACCGGGTCGCCCCCGATTCATCGCTGTTGGCGGCGGAGCCGTCCCGGCCGAGAACACGGCGCGGGCGGGTGACCATGGACCGGTCATAGCCGATGCGCTCCACGGCACAGACCGCAAACCGGCTGCGGAGGGCGGCAACGGGGGATCTGCCCTCAGACGCGCGGTAGGGGACCGTTCTCGATGACGACCTTCGGGTCGTTCCCGTCGCCGACAGCTGGGGCCTACACCAGCGCTTCGGCCCGAGCACGTACCTCGTACGGCATGTGCACGCTAGAAGGACCCTCGTGGCGGCTGCCGGTATCACGAGGCCCCGCACACACCCCGCGGGGCCTCCCGTCTCCTGCCCGCCACGCAATGCGCCGTGCGACATCGTCCCGGGCGGAGGGAAGCCCCCCGTCCAAGGCAGGCACGAACGCATGCCTGCAGCGGGATAGGAGATCCGCCACGCCGCAACCGTGCGGTACCCCTCGGAAGGTCGCACGCCGAATCGGCGACGCGATCCCGGTCCTCCCCCTACCGTCGAAGACCTCAGCCACCACCCCTGCCCCCGCAGGAGTCATGAGCCCCGACCTGCACAGCCCGTCTTCAACACCCACGTCACCCTCCGCGACGGCGAACAGATCCTCTTGTCTCAGCGGGGCGGCCCCTACGGCTAGGGCCGGTGGCACCTGCCGTCAGGCAAGTTCGATCAGGGCGAACCCCTGGCCGTCGGTGCCGCCCACGAGCTGTTTGAGGAGCCCGGCGTCAGCGTCGAGCCTGCCGAACTTACTCCGGTGCAGGTCGTGCACCACCGCCAGGACGATCACGTGGAGCGGATCGGCTTCTTCTTCGAGGCCCTCATCTGGCAAGGCGAGCCGATCAAACGCGAACCCGTTAGACACAGAACACGCGTAAGGAGGAGCTGACGCCGCCGGCTACCGCTGCTGGCCGCAGCCCATCGGCCGTGCGGACGGCGCGGCCTGGCCGCCCAGTCAGATCTTCACGCCCCCGACCTCCCTTGCACACAACTCGACCAGGGGCCGGCCGCAGGCGGCGGCCGGTATCGCCACCGCGAGCGGCCCCGGGCCCGACGCCGAGCAGGCGCCCGAAGCGGCAGGCGGGCTGGGGCAACCAGCAATCGCGCCAGTCGTGCCGCTGACAGGCGGCAGAGGCAGACGCATCCGCCCTCGCCCAGAACGGCAGCCAGGCCCTCTCATGGTTTTTGCTGAAACCCCAGCGCTTGACTCACTTCGAGGGAGACATTGAGAAGTGCTTCATGATCGGCTGGCGGCGTGCGGAAGCCATGACTACGAGCAGTCTCCAGAAACTCCCGCGGAAGGTCGATATTGTATCGCTCGACGTACCATGCCAAGTCTTCGCGCCATACGTACTGCCCGTCCGAGAGTACGGACGACCCGCCGGGCACCCGGAAGGCACCACCGATGGCATCGGTGGTCAACTCCATCACGTCGAGGATGGGATAGCCGGACCTAAGGTAGCTGACGACGTCTCGGACCGAGTACAAGCCTGCACCCGATCCAGGCGGGGGCACGGAGCCACCCCAGGATGGGGAATACTTTGGATCCATTTCCTGATAGAAACCGGTCAACTTCACTTCAGCCTCCGATGATGGGTAGGAAGGTACGTCAGTACCCGCCGTTGTCGATCTGCGGAATCTGTCCCGGGCCGAGCAGCGGATTGGTGCCTACCCTGTCCGTGGGTGCCCTTACCGTGACGCCCATTTCGTTGGCTGTCTACTGAGCGATTCCCGAGCTGTCCGCCCCCGAATGGCAGACCATGAGGCGAAGCGGTCCGCCATTGTAGTTCGGGTTGTTGCGGACGGCATCGACGAACTGGCCTCCGTTCACTGGGCCGTTCGGAGTCTCCAAGAAGCCGTCTCGTGAGCCATGGGCGACGACGTCGTGCTCCCCTTGGTTCAGGACATTGCGGAAGTTTCTCATGCTGGCCCGTCCTCGCCGACCAGCGTGGCTGTCTCCCCGTGCGTCACGGGTGACGCCGAGGGAATACCGCTGTCGCTCATGTAATCCATGCCGCCCCCCGCCGTGCAGGGGGAAAGGCCGAGCGGATCGCTCCATGTATGCGGATTCCCGAGGTAAGTGGCGGGATTGGGGGCGGGTGTCAGACCGAGGGGATCGGGGGTCAGGTAGCGGGCGGTCTCCGGGTCGTAGTGGCGGAAGTAGTTGTAGTGGAGGCCCGTTTCGGGGTCGTAGTACTGGCCGGGGAAGCGCAGAGGTGTATAGGCGGTGCTGTCGACGGCCCAGGCCGTCGTTCCCCACAAGGTGCTGCGGGTGCGCCGCGCGATGTCGCCGTGTTCGTCGACGAGTTCGCTCGGCGTCCCGACGAGGTCCGTGACGATGGCGAAGAAGCGGGAGTCGATTTCCTCCTGCGTCGCGTCGGGAGCAGTGAGCCTTTTCCATCTCGATCAGGTGGCGAGTTCGAGTGCGACGACGGCACGGACGACGGCGGTGATCCGGGTGGTGTTGCAGCGGAGTTCCCTGAGGAGGCGCCAGCATTTGAGGGTGGCCATGGCGCGTTCGCCGAGACTGCGGATTTTGGCGTGATCGCGGTTGTGACGACGACGCCAGCCGCGCAGGTTCTTGCCCCGGAGCGGGACGCGGACAGCAGGGCCTGCGCCCTGATACGCCTTGTCAGCCCAGCACTTGACGTCATCGGCGGCGAGAGCGGCGGGGATGCCGTGGGTCCGGGCCGCTAGTACGGCCTGTCGGCGGCGATGCGGTCGATTGGCAGCACGGTGCCGTCGAGGATCACGTACGCCTTCTTCCGCACCGTCGTCATGGCCTGTTCCAGCGTGGGCGCGAGAGCGGCCAGGAGGTCGACGGCCTCGCGTCTGTACCGGTGGAGAAGTAGACGTACCCTCCGGCGTCGTTCACGGCAGCATTTAATCCGCTCGCAAATCCCCGGGCCGCCATGCTTCCCCAGTTCGTGGCGATCGGCTTTACGTACTCGACGGTTCCGGGAGCCGGATCGAGTTTGTAGCGCGCGTAATGTGGTTCGGGTTACGCCGGGGCATGCAAACCCGACAGGCGGCCTTCTACTGCGTCAGCTGTCCCCAGGTTTGTGGCCCGACGATGCCGTCGGCCACTATGGCGACGCGCTGCTGGAATTCGCGCACGCGGCCGTCCGTGACCGGACCGAATCGGCCGTCGACGGCGAGCTGCAAGTCGGGCAGGTGGTCGTCCAGCAACCGCTGCAGCTTCCGTACTGCAGGGCCGTGCGAGCCCTGCTGCAGGGTGGGTGTACCGGCGGAGACCTCCTGCGCCAGCTCGCCGTCCGTCAGCATGCCCCAGGTCTGGGGGCCGACTATGCCATCGACAATGATCTCGACGCGCCGCTGGTACTCGCGTACCCGGGCATCCGTCACGGGCCCGAAGCCTCCGTCGACGTCCAAGGAGGGCAGATCGGGCACGTGCTCATTCAGCAGTCGCTGGAGCTTGCGTACTGCCTCTCCGTGGGAACCCTGGCGCACCGTGGGAGTACCGACGCCGTCCGACGTACCCGAGCCGGGCACTGCAGTCTGGACGTCCAGGTAGAAAACGTACTTCCCGACATCGCCGGCGTCGTCCACGCCGGTGAGAACGATGGTGTCGGTGAACTGCAGTGTCCGCGGATCGTCGGGTCGGGTTCGGGTCTGGCGGCGGGAGTTCGCGGACAGGAGCTGATCCTGGGACAGGGCGATCGCCCCTGGGTTGTAGGCGTCGTCCTTAACGCCGAACAGGTCGGCGACGAGATCGACGAAAGCCTTGGACAGGAGCTCGATCAAGGGTGCGGCTATGGTGGCCACTCCGCCCCCGGCGAAGACGGCGACGGCGCCGGTAGCCGCCTTGGAGGCGGCTTCCGCTATGACTTTCTTCTCCTCTGTCACGTCCCCGGAGTCGAATTCCACCAACGTCGCGGACACCGTGAGATCCTGCGCGGGGCCGGAGTAGAGCGGCTGCTGGACAGCGACCATCCGCAAGCCCGGGGGCCCCAGGACGTACTTCCCATTGCCGCTGTCCGGGAACTTAATCACGGGCTGCGGATTCGTGCCCGCTATCAGCTGGACCGTGCCGAAGACCTCATCTTCCGTTTCCTGACGAATTTGGCACTCAAGCCCAGTCCACATGACCTTGACGTCTGACATGATGCCTCGATCCTGGAGTGAGGGCCGGGCAACGAGACGCTTCCCCCGTGGGCGGTGACTGACCGGCCGCATGAAATTCCGCCCTGCCGAATCGGTCAGGAGAGTTCCGGATCGGCTGAACGCCCTTCCCCTCCCAATCTATCTCCGCCCCGGTACCGTTGTCCTGTGCAGCATGCACCTCCTGCGCAGCAGCGACGCGGTCCACCCAGGAGGCGAACGCCTCACCTCGCACCGGGCAGGGCACCGCCGGCAGGCGACGGAAGCGGGACACGGCGACGAGCCGCCGGCCAGACACTCGGGGCAGTGGTGGCACGACTCGGCCATGGGCTGGCGGCCTCACACTCCGCCCCGGCAGACAGGAGGGCTGTCAGGCCGGGCAGACAACGAGTGTCGCCGCGGAACAGAAGCGGAGCTCCCGTCCCTGGATCGAGACTCAGGTGAGGAGTGCATGCGCGCGAAGATGTCAGCCACCACGCCGCGGAACGGCTACCCAGGTCCGCGAAGTCCACCGATCGACTGCACCCGCGGCAACATCCGTCCGAGCGTTCGTGCTATCACTCGACACAGCACGCCCGATCGGACGATTTCCATCATGCGGCGCTACTGAACAGATGCCTGCGCAACTGAACCTTTGACTGCACGGCTGAACTTCCGACTACCGCACAACAGTTCCCATGACAGTGGCGCCGGCATCACCGGGAAACGGCCGCGACAACCTAGGAGGGTCGAAACATCCTGAGATGCGCCCTATGGCGCTGAACAGTTCACCGCGCTGCCGCAGCTTCCCCGCGACCGCTGATGGCTACCGCCAACTCGTCGACTGGGCACGATCCTTCGGCGTGCTGCGACGGCCTGGCGTTGAATGCACCGGCTCTTACGGAGCCGCGCGTCGCTCAGATGCCGCTTGACCGTGCCTTCACCGCAGCCGAGCCGTGCCGCGATGTCCGCGGTGGACATGTCCTCGTAGTAACGGAGCACCACGCAGGCCCGCTGCCTCGGTGACAGTCCGCGCATGGCGTCCATGACGTCGATTTGGTGCATGACGTCCGTGCTGTGGTCGGCGACCGGCGCCGAGGACACGAGCCGGGGAAGCGCGCGGGTCCAACGGGTGCGGCGCCGGTGCAGGTCCAGATAGCGGTTGAGCATCGTGCGGCGTACATATGCCTCCGCCTCCCCCAGTTCCCATGCACGGCGAGGCCGGGATAAGACCCTTACCAGCGCCTCCTGAACCAGGTCGGCGGCCTCCGCGCGGTCGCCGCACAGCAGGAAGCCGTATCGGTTCAGCTCCGCGCCGCGCTCCTGCGCGAGCTTGGACAGCAGCCTCGACCATTCGGCCACGTTCCCTCCGATCCCCTCACCCGGTATCACGAACAACTCACCCGTTTGGTTGGGGCCTTGCGGCCAGGAAGTTCGACGGGCCGCCGCGGATGGTGCGGCGCGGTGGTGCCGCCACAGGGCGAGGGGCACCACAGGCTCCGGGTGGAAGCTCCGTGGTGCCCCTCGCGGGCGTGCGGCTTACTGGTGCGGGTTCAGCTTCAGACCGAAGCTGTGGAGGATGTCAGTGGCCTCAGTCCAGTACATGTAGTCCGTACCGCTGTTGGCGGAAACGATTCCTCGCGCTTGGCGGTGGGAGCCGTCGTTGATCGTGAAGACGATGGTGTACCGGTAGTCGTCCCTGACGGTCATGATGTTGCAGGGGACACCCTTGCCGTTGTAGTAGGAGCGGGCGCCGTCCTGGCAGACGTTCCGTCCGTAGTAGGAGTAGGCGGAGTTGTTGACGGCGTACCACTTGCCGGAGGGCTTGCACGGACCGGCAACCGCTGACCTGCACCAACTCCACGACGCGGTTCACGCCGACCGACGGCACGCCCGGCTCGTACCTCAAGATCGCCTGCAATGACTACCGGTCGGGTACCAGTGGCGGCCCCTTCCTGGCGAACTTCAACACGCACACCGGCAAGGGCGATGTGGTCGGGAGCATAGGCGGTTGGAAGACGGGTGGGCCCACCGCAGCCGCGGTGAGGGACCGGTGGTGAAGCGAGCAAGGTCTTGGGATCCAGCGGTCGTCGCACCGTGATCCTTCCGTAGGAACAAGGCGGCACCACCGATCCGCGCGGTGGTGCCGCCTTCCACAGCGTCCGGGTACCTGGGCCGGGGCGAAGCGCATCCGCATCGATTCATGGCGGCTTCCTCCGCGTGTTCCGCCGTCGGGCTCCCGTCGCCTTCCAGGCGTGCGGCGGCCCGGCCGACGGCGAGGTGCGCGAGGCGCAGGATGCCGCCCAGTTCCTCGACGGGCAGCCCGCCTCGCGTCGGCGTCTCACGCTGCCGACGATCGCCCCCTACGGCAGCGTCCTGTCCAGCGCGGTCGCTACTCCGGGCCAGCGGGGTTGTGCCGGCCCGCCGCCGGTAGAGCCCCCGCACGCTCACTCCTTCAGCGATGCCGGTAGCCGGTAGCGACCCGGTCGCTGTTCACCCGCCCCCGCCGCCCGTGCGGAAAGCCCGCATAACGACCCGAGACCACCTCCCCGTACACCCACCTGATGCCCTTACCCGTGACTCCCCAGCACTGGGCGTAGAAGTTGGTGCTCTTCGCCAGCACGGCCAGGGAGCGGTAGCGGGTGCCGCGGCCAGCGCGCAGGTGCACGGCGTCAGTGGTGTGCAGTTGTTCGGGTGCATGGGCACCGGGCACCCTTCGGTGTCGGTCTTCCCTCCGGAAGAGCCCGCCCCCGTGCCAGAACAACCGGGGGGCGAGCACAGCGTTCCCGCCCGGCCCGCACAAAGGGAAGGCCCCCGGAACCCGAGGCGGACACTCAGGGGGGTGATGCCGAGGACGCCGCCGATGCCACTACGGGATTCGGGCGACGTCAGGGACGAGCGGCATCGGTCGTGGTGTCAGGGCGGGTTGAGCTTGTCCTCAATGAAGGGGAAGAAGCCGCAGCCGCGCGTCTGTGTCTCTCCTCCAAGCAGGTGACTTTGCGTCAACTACCTCTGCAGCCAAAAGTGCAGGTCAAAGGCCGGTTCACGGAGGGTTGGGCAGGAGGTTTCGAAGACTTTTTGCCCCAACCGAGTTTTTAGCTAGAGCTAAAGGTGGCATCCTCGTACAGAGGCAACACGTGTTGCCATGCGATGAGTTGGGGGTAGATCCGTGAGCATCTTTGCTCGCTCCGAGAACACCACAGACTTAGCGGCTGCCCGGCTGGCCAGGCAGGCCTCCGCTTCATTGGCCGGCCTGCTGGCAGGCCTGGGCTGGTCCCGTTCGGACCTGGCGAAGGCCATGGGGGTCAGTCCCGGGCGGATCAGCCAGATCATGTCCGGCGACGCGAACCTGACCGTGCGCACCCTGGCCGCGGTCGCCGAGGCACTCGACGCCGAGGTCGAGATCACGTTCCATCCCCGGCCGCGTCAGACGGGCACCGACGACTGTGACGGCAAGGACTCCTCACCGCTCAGAAGCGCGAGCCTGAAGTTCTCTCACTGAGCGGTGATCCGCCGGTTGTGTCCGAAAGTCGTTGTGCCGCACCCGCCCTAGGGTTTCGTCTCCTGCTTGCGCCCACGCCAGCGGCTCAGCAATGAGCGCTGCGGCGGCAGTTGCGGACTGTGGAACGCATCGTTCGAGGTGGCCTTCTCGCGCAGCGCAATCAGCTGCGCATACTCGCTGCGCCGGCCGTGGACGTAGGCGAAGAGCAGCAGGTGACCGCACTGCGCTCGAGCTTCTGCGAACGCGCGGCGCTCACGGATGGCTTCGTCCTCGCTCGGCTCACGCGACCACGGCATGCCGGGCTCCCGGCAGTCCTGGGCGATCGTGGTCTGCACTTCCAGAGCTGCGTCCAGGGCCTTCTCGGCATCGGCGTACAGGGTGGTGACCGTCTTGACGTCGCCGCTGAGCTCGTGCCGGTCGAGCAGGTACAGCTTGAGGTCGTAGACGAACACCCGCAGCTGCGCCGAGCTGTGGATGCCCTCGAGGAACGTGTCGGACCAGGCCCGGGCGTCCAGGTGCACCCGGTCGATCAGCCTCTCCCTGACCAGGGCAATCCCCAAGGTCATGAACTTGATGTACGGCGGCGTGCCCTCTTCCTGCTTGCGCCTCGGCACCGCGGCCGCTCCGGTGGCGACACCCGCCACCACAGGCGGAAGATCACCGGCATGAGGCAGCAGCATGGCCGCGACCACCGTGACACCGCCCAGCATCCCCAGCATCAAGGCCAGCAGACCGATCGACTGCCGGCTCCCCAGCAGCCGGCCCCGCCGCGAGAAATCCCGCAGCAGCCCGAGCCACGCGATGGCGGCACTCACCACCGCGGGTAACGCATACCGGCCCACCCAGACGTGCTCGTGCCACATCACCGACGGTCCCCTCGACGTCCGCACACAAGGCAGGGACAACCGCCACCACACACCGATGAAGCCGGTCCTTCCCCTTCGGCGCGTCACACCAGCGCCCACCCCCGCAGCCACCACAGGCGAGGCACCGCGAGCAGAGCCGATGATGTCACCCACCACCACCCGGGTCAGTCACTTTGCGCAACAATTGGCCACCCTCGCCAGGTGCCGACACCACAGCCCCGCGCAGGCCGCGCCCGCACGCGTCCAGACGCGGGGCGGCCCTGCTGCCAGCACGCACCCGGAATTGTGTCGGTAGGCGGTGGCGCTCGAGTGTCTTTCCTGGGCGCAAGTGACAGCGAAATCGGTCCGTCCTGTTCCGCCTCACTGCTGTCTATCGACCACACCCCCAGCCTGATCCGGCTCGTTTGGCATGCCGAGATCGGATAGGGCCTGCCTGTCTCGAACTCCTACATCCCGCAGGCAGGCCCCTGGACTCCCGGACATCGCACCCGGCGTCCTCATGCGCGGCGACGACTTCGGACGATGGCTCCAAGGACAGAAACAACCCGGCACCCGGGCGCCCCGGCTGGGCGTGACGCCGCCCGAGATGCCGTCCCTAGCACCAGCCGCCACGAGCGCGGCGAAGGGCCCGGGGAAGGCGTAGCAGGCGTTCCAAGGAACCACCGTACGAGGAATGCACGCAATAGGTACGCTGAAAGATCGGGATCAGTTCGGTTCATGGGGTACGATGGAGGTGGAGGTGCTTCATGTCCGAGTTGTTCGACGCAGTGGACGCGCTGGTGGCGTCCCGGTCACCGCTGCCGCCGCCGGCAGAGCGCAGGCGGCTGCGCCAGGCGCATGCGCTCACCCTCGACGAAGTGGCCACCGCCCTGGGCGTGCGGCGCGCGACCATCGGCGACTGGGAGACGGGCAAGACCGAGCCGCGCCCGCCGCAGCGGGACGCGTACGCGCGCCTGCTCAAGCAGCTCACGCAGCTCTACCCCGCTGAGAGCACCGGGGCACCGCAGGAAGACACCGCTGCGCAGCAGACCGCTCCCCCCACAGCGCCAAAGACGCCGCATGCCCCCACGGGTCCGGAGCCCGATGCTGCGGCCCCCGCCGCGTCCGACACC
>NZ_JAJSZC010000168.1:0-17801 GCF_036815105.1 Streptomyces sp. IBSBF 3136 | reverse complement strand
AGGGGCGTGCGGGCGTGCGAGCCGGGCCGTCATCACTCGTCCCGGGCGGTCACAGCCGGGAGCAGTTGAACCATCGGAACCAGTTGAACCAGTTGAACCGGCTGGGCGACTCAGTGGCCCGAAGCATCGGTGTACCGGGGGTTCACGACGGCGAAACGGTGATCCAGAACCGGTCTTCACCGTGCGCCTGGCCGTCGTGCACACCGCCGTTGGCCTGGATGACGCGGCGCGAGGCCTCGTTGTCAGAGGCACAGGTCAGGAGAACCCGTTCAAGACCGAGGCTGAGGCACTCCGCCAGTCCGGCTGCGAGCATCCTCGTCGCGTGCCCTTGCCGACGCCAAGGCGTGACGACGTGGTACCCCACGTGGCCGCCCGCCTCGGCGAGTTCCGGCGTCAGGCGATGGCGTACGACGAGCGTGCCGAGGTAGTGCTCGCCCGAGACATACCAAAATATGGTGGTAGGCACGTTCCAGCGGATCTGCACGCCGCGACGCTGTGCGACGAAGGCAGCGAAGTCGTCACCTGCCGGTCCCAGCCAGTCGGTGGGTCTCCCTTCGGCCAGGCAATCGGCTCGCTCGCCGGCGAGGTACGACTCGCGTACCGCCGCCGTGGGCCAGACCAGATGAGGTAGTTCACTCAAACGCGTCATGTGCTCAGTCTCCGCACCACGGAGTGCTGGTTCCTCTGCTTTTCCGGAGGGGGACGCGGGGTGTCCCTGGGCGTCCGAGGGCACACGCTCCGATGCAGAACAGCCGCCGTCCGCCACGTCGCAGGTCGGAGTGCTGACCGACGCCTACGTGAGTCGATGGGCAGGCGCGGGCACCCGGGAGGGACTGACCGGGAGGTGACCGGAGTGCGCGAAGGCTTGGGCCTGGACGAGGTTCGGGGGCCCCGGAGGACGCGGCGCACGTGAGGTCGGTGGATGCAGTGGCCCGGAATCTGGAAAAGCGGTTCGACGGGAACGACGTGTCGTTCCTGTTCGTCGACGTGGTCGGGCAAGAGGTCGTACGTCTGACCCGGGCCGGCACGGCCGCGGAGCCGCTCGGCCAGGCGCAGCGGATCAGGCTGCCCGAGAGCCGGTACGACCAGGTGCTGCGGGCCGGCGCCTCCTTGAGGAGACCGAAGCCGTCGCCGACCTGCTGCGAGGCAGCCCAGTTCACCCTGGCCTCCGGGCTGGTGCCGACTACATCGGCGGCGACACCTACGACTACAGCCTGGGCCAGGGCGGCTGCTCATCCCACTGACCCTAGAATCGCTGCCGGCGAGGTGGCCAACCGGATTCCCGTCTCGCCCAATCCGTGCGATGGCGGCTTCGCCAGTACGACGCTCCACCATCCGGCAAGCGCAGGCATGAACCCACCTTGCGCGCTGCCCAAGAACAGCAGGGCGGACCAGTCCAACACCTCTGGAAAGCTGGTCCAGAGACAGAACGAGTGCTCTGCCGGCTTGCTCCACATCCGCGCACCAGTCACCCGTACCGCCGGGTGCCGTGCCGCCGCCCGTCCCGCCGGCTACCGGCGCTCCGACAGCGGGGACGACGAGTCCGTGGACGCCAGGTCCGTCCACGACACACAAGGTGAGTCGAGACGTGGGACGAGCACGCGTCGGTCACAGCCATGAGACCGACGCCTGACATCCAAGACGCCGAGTCCACAGCGGCTCGATCGAACTTGTCAGGCGGTGCTCAACCGACTCGGGTGCGCCATCCTGTTTCCATGAGGCTGCAGGGTGAGCCGGTAACGGCAGACAGAGCGATGATTCTGAACGAGCTGCGGTTCGATTCAGATGCGATCTACGTGCTGGACCGTCCCTTGCTGCTCGCCCCCGGTGACGAGGTGCACGTCTTCGGCGATCAGCAAGTCGTCATCAAGCGTGCGACGGGGCGCGAGCAGAGGCCGGCCGGCCACTGGACTCCGTGGTGCTGGCACTGGCGCCTCCTCTGAGTTTGCCCTTCGGACACCCACCGACGTCGAGCGCTGTGCAGTCGTCACACAACGCCGCCTCATACCTGACCGCCAGACAGGCTCCAGTGCCTGTCGCGTCTGTGTCGAGCCTGCCGTGCCGAGTGCCCCGTCGAGGGCATGGCCGCAGGCCAAAGCGAGGGTGAGCGTCACCCCGCAACATCTCTCCAGTCTCAGGATTGAAGCAGGATCCGCCGCGATGGAGTACCACCGAGCGATGAAGGAGTGGATCACCCGGGCCGGAAGCCCAGCATCGGAAGGCTCGGACGGTCACCGGCGGCCGGGCTGCTGCCCTGCGTACGGGGTGTTCAACGCGTCGACGGTGTCCGCCGAATCCGCAGGCGAGCCAAGCCGTTCGACCGTGTTCGAGTTCGTGGCACGATGTGCGACATGACGACGAACCGAAAGGCCCATGCCGCGTAGACGGCCAAGGAGGATCCGGACGGCCATTGCTCGCCACCGGGCACAAGGAGCAAGGCCTGACATAGAAGGCCTGTCGTCGCGTGCACGGTCCGAGATCCTGCGTCTCGAAAGCACCCGCAACTACCTGCGGCCAGGGAACGTCAGCGCGGCCATGCGCTTGTGGAAGGACTACGCCCGCCGCCCTGAAGGCCAGTTGTGGGACGATCACGAGCGCGGCAACGTGCACTGGTACTGCTGCGGTGATCCGTTCGAAGCCCGAGCCCTCCTGGACATGGTGATGCAGGCTCTGTCACCTGGAACCGCCCGCGAGCTCCGACAGATCGTCAGCCGATTCGATGCTGCCTGGCACTGATCGTCCCCGCCGCTCGAATCCGGAAGGCGGGGCCTGCCCGGTGGGTCTGACACGGCGCGAGCCTCCTCGCCCGGCGGGATGCCCGCTCAGCTGGTGCTGAACTGGACGTGAGTGCGTGATGAGGCCCGCTGTCAGAACCGGTACGGGCATCAGCACCGGTACTGATGCCGGGGCGGCCGGGCTGCGGCCCCCTCCCGCCCGGCCTCTCGGCTAACCTAGCCGCCGCTCGCCCATTGGGGCTGCAACAAGGCTGGGAGAGAAGACGTCGTGGTCAAAGTCCTCATCGCAGGGGGAGCCGGGTACATCGGCAGTACGGTCGCTTCGGCCTGTCTGGACGCGGGTATCACGCCCGTGATCCTGGACAACCTGATCCGGGGCCGCCGCGAGTTCACCGAGGGCCGTACCTTCTACGAGGGTGACATCGCGGACGGGACCCTGGTCGACCGGATCTTCTCCGACCACCCGGAGATCGCCGCCGTGGTGCACTGCGCGGCGCTGATCGTGGTGCCCGAATCGGTCGCGGACCCGATCGGCTACTACGAGGCGAACGTGGCCAAGAGCCTCGCATTCGTCAGCCACTTGCACCGCAACGGCTGCGACCGGCTCATCTTCAGCAGTTCGGCCTCCATCTACCAGTCCGATGACGGTTCAGCGGTCGACGAGGACTCGCCGCTGGCGCCGCAGAGCCCGTACGCGAGGACGAAGGCGGTGTGCGAGGAGATGTTCGCCGACATCGCCCTGGCGGGGCCGCGCGTGCTGTCACTGCGCTATTTCAACCCGATCGGCGCCGACCCCGAGCTGCGTACCGGTCTGCAGCTCAAGCGTCCCAGCCATGCCCTGGGCGTGCTCATCCAGGCTCACCAAGAAGGGCGGCCGTTCCCCGTCACCGGGACCGACTACCCCACCCGCGACGGCTCGGGCATCAGGGACTACGTGCACGTCTGGGACCTCGCCGCCGCCCACATCGCGGCGATCCAGCGTTTCGACTCCGTCGTCGCCGGCCCGCGGCGCTCCATCGCGATCAACCTGGGCACCGGCTCGGGCACCACGGTCAAGGAGCTGTGCGCCGCGTTCAACAACGTCGTCAGCACACCCCTGGCCACCGTCGACACCGTCAGGCGCCCCGGTGACGTCGCCGGCAGCTACACCAAGAGCGACCGGGCGGCCGAACTGCTGGGCTGGACACCGAAGCTGTCCCTGGAGGACGGCATCCGCTCCGCCCTTGACTGGATGCCGGTACGCGACGAGTTGCTGAAGGACTGACGCCTCCCCCTCGGGGGCGTGCCCCGCCCGCGCCCCCGCCGCCCTCGTGTGTCCCAGCTCGTGTCCGGTTCCGCGAGTTGCCGGTGTTCAGAGCCGGTGACAGCGCCATGATCGCGTTTGAGCGTCGGAGGCGCCTTCCCGACCATCGGATGCTCACGAGTTGAGCTGGCCTGCGCAATCCACCTTGCCTCCGGCACGCGGGGACGGCCGCTGTCTTCCACGGTTACGGCCTGCACCCACAACGACTGCGCTCATGCTCCACAACTCGTGCGCAGGTGCTGTCGGTTGTCGTGAACGACGTCTGTCGCGGGGCCGATGTCGGCCCCAGGGCTGTCGCCGACTGGTAGGAACACACAATCTCGCCCGCTGAGGGATAGCCACGGGTGACTCACCGCGTCGTGGTGGTCGTACAGAAGGGGAGGGTCGATGGAGGCCTCGAGCCATGATGAATTCCGGGAGTTCGTAGCGATGCGCTCCACCGCGCTGCTGCGACTCGCGGTCCTGCTGACCGGCGGGGACCGGCACGCTGCGGAGGATCTGCTGCAGATCGCGCTGATGAAGGCCTACGGGCGTTGGGCCCGCATCGAACAGCCCGAAGCGTATGTCCGCAAGATCATGTACCGCCAGCAGGTCAACCGCTGGCGGCTGCGCGGTCACCACGCCGAGACCATGGTGCCGGTGCTGCCCGAGCCCGGCACGGAGGCGGGCAGCGGGGCGGACCTGGAGCTGCGGATCGCGTTGTGGGCGGCGCTGGGCCGGCTGTCGAAGCGCCAGCGAGCCGTAGTCGTACTGCGGTACTTCGAGGACTTGCCGGAGGCCGAGGTCGCGGCGCTCCTCGGCATCCCGGTGGGCACGGTGCGCAGCACGGCGCACCGGTCGCTCGCGAAGCTCCGGGCGCTCGTACCGGAGCTCGAGCCGGACGGGCCCGCGGAGCAACTGCGACCGCTCAGCTACACGGCGAAGGAGATGCAGGGATGACGACGCCCCGGGTGGAGGAGAAGGTCCGGGAGACGCTGCACGCTGTCGCCCTTGACCGGGTGCGGGCGCCGGGGGACCTGGCGCAGCAGGTGGTACGACGGCGCAGTCGGCGTCGGCTCTCGCAAGCCGCCGGGGCTGCGGCGGCCGTGGCCGCGATCGCTGCGGGGGCCATGCTCGGCCTTGGGGGCGGCGGTGCGGCAGAAGGCGGCAAGCCTGTGCTGCCGGCGGCGTCACCCGAAGGCTGGCACCCATGGCACGACAACGTGGCTGGAGTCAGCGAGCGGGGTTGTCTGGCGGACGGCTCCGCACTGTACTGCGGCGGGCGGAAATACGATGTTGTAAAGGTGGACGCCAACACCGGCGAGCGGCTGTGGACCGTCAAGGTCAACGGCGATGGCGACGGGAACGACCACCCGTTCGCCGTGCGCGACGGCGTCGTCTACGCCTACCGCAACCACACGGCGAAGCACCTGCCCAACGGGGACTACGCCGGCGGAACCGATGTGATGGCTGTCAACGCCGCCACCGGCAAGCGGCTGTGGTCGGTGGAGATGCCGCAGGACGACCGTACCGGCCAGGCCGCCATGCTCATCGACGGCGCGGTGTGGGCGAACACCCCGTCTCTGCGGACGATGTCGGCTCTCGATTCCCGTACCGGTGAAGTGAAGTGGCAGCACACCTGGGCCAAGGACGATGTATGCCAGCGGGCCGTGCTGAGCGGTGTGCCCTACCTCCTGTGCTCACAGGACACCGAGGCGGTGCACGACACCGATGTCTTCCGTCTCGATCCCGGCACCGGCGAGACCCACAAGGTCACCACCCTGCCCGGCAGGCAGCAGCTGCTCGGGACCTCGGACGACCGGATGGTTCTGGCCGGAGTCGAGGACACGGCAGGCGACGAATATCAGCTGACGAGCGTCAGCGGCTCCGGGGCGCGCACGTCACTGCCCGGCCAGGTCAAGGGGCACATCGCCACCCGGACCGTCGCCGGTGATCGTTTGATCTCCCTGTCCTGGACGGGCCAGGCAACCGCCTACTCGCTGACGACCGGAAAGACTCTGTGGGCGGGCCCGGTGGGCGTCAGGGTGCCAGGGAAGGACACGGGGGCATTGCTCGCGCCTCCCGTGGTGTCGGCGAGGCAGGCGATCGTGTACTTCTTCAGCCCGACCGGGGACCTGTCCGGCCTTGACCTGCGCACGGGCAAGCAGCTCTGGCACGGTCGAATCGACACCGGCAAGTCGAAGATCGGCTTCGCGGACGAGCCCCAACTCCTCCTCTACCAGGATGTGCTGATCGCCAGGGACGGCAGCAAGATCTTGTCCCTCCTACCGCCGATCGGACACTGACGCGAGCAACGACAGGCCGGGGCGGTACTTGCCGCCCCGGCCCGGCGCCCTGCGCGGAGCGGGCCCGTGTGACAGGGGGGCGGGATCGGCGCGCGCTCGGCATGCACACTCCTTCGGTACGAGCGCCACTGGGCCGACCGGTAGGAGACTGCTCGCGGAGGCGGTGGAGAGACGGCGCGGTCGGCCAACCGGCGCTCCGTTGCCGATGGTGTGGCGTGCCGCGTCGACGCAATGCCCCTTCCCGGCAACGTGATCGGGGAGCGCTGACCGACCTTGGCGCCAGCCGGTGGCCGTCGGCCGATGTCAGGCGGGAGGCAGGCGGGTCACAGTGGCTGCCGAGAGGCGGAAGGCCGGTCGCGGGCTGCGGGTAGCCGCAAGGCGTGGCGGTGCGCGGTCATGGACCGGCGGGGGCCAGGTCGTGGGGGCTGAAGGTACGGCGGTAGGCGGCGGGGGAGACGCCGAAGGCCGTACGCATGTGCGCGCGCAGGGAGTTCGCGGAGCCGAAGCCGGCCCGGTGCGCGACCAGATCGATGGGCAGGTCGGTGGTTTCCAGCAACTGCTTCGCCAGTTCGAGGCGTTGAGCGGTGAGCCACTGCACGGGGGTCATGCCGACCTCGTCTCGGAAGCGGCGGGTGAAGGAGCGCAGGCTCATCCGGGCGTGCTCGGCGAGCTGGGTGAGGGGCAGCGGCTCGCCGAGGTGCTCCAGTGCCCAGGCCCGGGTGGCGGTGGTGCTGGCGACGGTGGGCTCGGGGACCGGTCGGTCGATGTACTGGGCCTGCCCGCCGTCCCGCCAGGGCGGGACGACGCACATGCGTGCGGCCCGGTTGGCCGCGGCGGCGCCGTGGTCGCGGCGGATCATGTGCAGGCACAGGTCGACGCCGGCCGCCACGCCCGCGGAGGTGAGCACGTCGCCGTCGTCGACGAACAGGACGTCCTCGTCGACCTTGACGCGGGGGTAGGCCCGGCGGAACTCCGGGGCCAGGTTCCAGTGGGTGGTCGCGGGGCGACCGTCGAGCAGCCCGGCGGCGGCCAGGACGTAGGAGCCGGTGCAGATGGACACCAGCCGGGTGCCGGGCCGGATACCGGCGATGGCGGCGATGACCGCCGGGGGCAGCGGGCCGCCGCGGCCCAGCTCGGGCATGGCGTGCGTAGGCGGCACGATCACGGTGTCAGCGGCGGCCAGCGCCTCGGGACCTGCCGCGGGCTGCACGCTGAACCCGGCGTCGCTGAGCACGGGCGCGCCGTCGGCGGTGCAGACGGTGACCTCGTACAGCGGGCGGCCCTCGGCGTCCGCCACGCTGCCGAAGACCCGGGAAGGGATCCCGAGCTCGAAGGGCGGCACACCGGGCAGGGCGAGTACCGCGATCCGGTGCCGCCGCGCCGCCGACGCGGGCCGCCCCGGTATCCCCGCCACCCGCTCGGGCACGCACGACGAGCGCGGCTCGTCCTGCCGCTCCCGCCCGTCGCCGACGACCGTCTCCCGCGATTCACTCATGGCCAGATCCTGTCACATAGTGGCCAGACGGCCAACACCGTCGGCGACCTCGGTGCCCGATCGTGGACTGCGTCGCCACGGAAGAACCCTGTGGCGGCGACCGAACGAACCGGTCGTATCGGCTCTGACCGATCAGAGCCGATCCCGAAGAAAGACGAGGCAGACAGCATGCGCGCGGTGATCGTTGAGCAGTGGGGCGGACCCGAGAACCTCATCGAGAGGGACGTCGAACGCCCCGAGCCGGGCCTGAACGAGGTCCTGGTACGGGTGCACGCGGCCGGAGTGAACCCGGTGGACTGGAAGACCCGCGCCGGCGGCGCCCTGATCGACTGGAGCACCGTCCCGGCGGTCGGCTGGGACGTCTCCGGCACCGTCGAGGCCGTTGGACCCGGGGTGGGCCTGTTCCGTCCCGGTGACGAGGTCTTCGGCATGCCGCTGTTCCCGCGCCAGGCAGGCGGCTACGCCGAGTACGTCGTCGCACCGGCTCGCCACTTCGCGCCCAAGCCGACCGGGCTCACCCACGTGGAGGCGGCGGCGCTGCCGCTGGCCGCGCTCACCGCCTGGCAGGCCCTGGTGGACACCGCCGAGGTGCGCCCCGGCGAGCGGGTACTGGTGCACGCGGCGGCCGGCGGGGTGGGGCACCTCGCGGTGCAGATCGCGAAGGCTCGCGGTGCGTACGTGATCGGCACGGCCAGCGCCGGCAAGCACGACCTGGTGAGGGCGCTGGGCGCCGACGAGGTGATCGACTACCGCACGGTGCGGTTCGAGGACGTGGTGGGCGACGTCGACGTGGTGCTGGACGGACTCGGGGGCGAGAGCGCCGAACGGTCCCTGAAGGTCCTCAAGGCAGGTGGCCGACTGGTCACCCTGCCCGGCCCCGACGACGTCCCCGCCGCCCCGGACGGCGTCCGTGCGGTGTGGATGCTGGTCGAACCCGATCACCTCGGCCTGCGAGAGATCACCGCCCTGGTGGAGCGGGGCGCGCTGAAGCCGGTCATCGACACGGTCCTGCCGCTGGCGGAGGCGGCCAAGGCCCACGAGATCGGCGAGCAGGGCCGTACCACCGGCAAGATCGTCCTGACGGTCGTCTGAACCGGGCACCAGCTGCCGGCTGGCTCTTGATTCCCCCTGGCCTCTGCCTCATGAACAGGTAGCCGTAACGGAGAAGCAGTGCCCTAGGCTCGATGAGATTCGCAGCTGGCCGGCCACGATCAGCGTGCCGCAGGCCGCGATGCGCTCGGCATCTCACAGTCCACTTGCACGCATTGATCAGGTGTGGCGAGGCGCCGCTCAGCGTGTTGCTTCCCGGGAAGCCGCGGCATACCGGCAGGTCACGTTAGCCGCCGGGCCAAGCCGACCGCTCCCGCCGCCACCGTCGACCGACCGAGAAACCAAGGAGCGCCCGGCAGAGAAGATCGACGGCTGGCGCCCCGGGCTCGTTCCGACGTCTTCCAGAAGGCGCACCAGCGAAGCTGTGATCACACGATGGCGCGGCTTCACTTGCCCGCCTGGCGGGCGCAGTGGTCGGCGACCGTGTCGGCGAAGGCGCGGGCCAGTGGGGAGAGAGCGTCCCAGCGGCGGACGGCCCAGCCCGCGGTGAGCGCGGGGAGGGCTGGGATCGGGATCAGCCGCAGGTCGGGGTGGCCGGGGCCGGTCCACTCGGGCAGGGTCGGAACGACCGCGTGACCGAGCCCGAGTTCGGCCAGCAGGATCGCGGTGTCCCAGTCGGTGACGCTCGTGTCGAAGATCGGCCGGATGCCCGATTCGGCGAGCCGCGAGCCGAGCTGGATACGCGCGGTCGAGTTCTCGGGCAGGCCGATGAGTCGGGCATCCTGCAGGTCGGCGGGTTCGATGAAGGGCTTGTCGGCCAGCGGGTCGCCGGCCGCGACGGCGAGCGACCAGGACAGGTGGACGACGGGGCGTTGCTCCACGGCGCTGCCCGCCGGCCGCAGGGTGATCCAGGCGAGGTCCACCGCACCGACGGCGAGCGCGTCGAAGCAGCCGCGGCTGGAGGTCTCGGTCTGGAATTCGAGGCTGGCTCGCGGGAAGCGCCGGCGGAAGTCGACCACGGCGGCGGCCATGAAGTGGCGGACGGTCGTGGCACCGGTGGTGACGCGCACCGATCCGCCCTCCGCACGGGCGAGTTCCTCGATCCGGCGCACGGCCTGGTCGATACACCCCAGGCCCTCGGTCACCGCCGTGTGCAGCAGCCGCCCTGCCGGGGTCGGCGCAGTCCCGCGCGGGTGGCGTTCGAGCAGGCTGAGTCCCAGCTCCCGCTCGAGTCGCTTCACGTGCTGGCTGACGGCCGACTGCGTACAGCCCAGGTCACGGGCGGCACCGCTGAGCGAACCGGTTCGGCAGACCGCGGCAAAGACACGGAGATCGTCAAGTGTCACGGACCCAAGCTTAAGCTGGGGTGTTCCCCAGCAAACCCGTGGATTGACTTGGATACAGCCAGGTTTGACCATGGTTCCGGGCCCAGGGCGGCAACCCGCCCGCCGTCTCTTCCGCGATCCGGACGCGGTCCTGACGTGGGCGGGTGCCGACCCGCCACGGGCCCGACGGCTTCCCGGCCCGGCCGCCCGACCTCTCGACTCATTGGTTTCCCGGACAGGAGCACACATGAGCACAACCAGGACGACCGTGGCGGTACTCGGCCCAGGCGGCGTCGGCGGCCTGGTCGGCGCGCTGCTCGCCCGTGCTGGACACCGCGTCGTCTGCCTGGCGGGGGAACAGACCGTCGCCGTGCTGCGCCAGGACGGCCTGCGCGTCGACAGCAAGCGTTACGGGGACTTCACCGCGGCGGTGGAGTCCGACACCGAGTTGCGCGAGCCGGTGGACGCCGTCTTCGTGACGGTCAAGCAGACCGCGCTCGCCGAGGCGCTCGACCGCATCCCTGCCGAGGGGCTCGGCACGGCGGTCGTGGTTCCGCTGCTCAACGGCCTCGACCATCTCGCCGTGCTCCGCGAGCGCTTCCCCTCTGCCCGGGTCGTCGCAGGCACCATCCGGGTCGAGGCCACCCGCACGGCGCCCGGCCGCATCACCCACTCCAGCCCGTTCGCCGACCTCGAACTCGCCGCCCCCGTGGACGACTTCGTGGAAATGCTGCGGCAGGCCGGTCTGGGCGTGACCGTACGCGAGGACGAGAGCGCGATGCTCTGGGACAAGCTGGCCTTCCTCGCGCCGTTCGCCCTGCTGACCACCCGCCACCAGGTCGACGTCGGTGCCGTCCGTGATCGGCACCGGCCCGAACTGCTCACCGTCCTCGACGAGATCGAGGCCGTAGCCCGCGCCGCCGGCGCGCCGGTGACCGCCGAGGGGCTGCTCTCCTTCTTCGACCGCGTCCCCGGGACGATGAGGTCCTCGATGCAGCGCGACGCCGAGGCCGGCCGTCCGCTCGAACTCGACGCCATCGGCGGAGCCGTCCTACGTGCCGGAGCCGCCCACGGCATCGCCATCCCGGCCACCGCCCGACTGGTCGCCGAGGTGGCACAGTCCGCAAAGCGGGTGGCCTGATGGGGCGGCCCGCCCCGGCGCGATGGCTCCGGGCCGAGGAGATCCTGTCCGCCCGCGGCGCCGCCCGGGCGGCCCATCCGGGCGGAACGCTCCTGGAACACCTGCACCGCGTCGCCCACCTGCTCTCCACCTGGGGCGCCGACCCTGACGTCCAGCTCGCGGGGCTGTGCCACGCCGCCTACGGAACGGACGGATTCGACGGGTCGCTCCTGGGCACCACCGAGCGCGGGGCGCTCGCCGAACTGATCGGCGAGCGCGCGGAGGCACTGGTGTACCTGTACGCGAGCTGCGACCGGTCGGCCGTTTATCCCCGCCTTGGCAACGGGCTTCCGGTGGACTTCCGTGACCGCTTCACCGGCCGGGAACACACTCCGGCCGAGGCTGACGTACGCGCCATCTTGGAGATCACGGCCGCCAACGAGCTCGACGTACTGGCCCACAACCTCGGGCTGGCCGAGCTTCACGGGCCGTCCCTGTACCGCCTGTTCGCCCGCTCACGCGATCTGCTGTCCGCACCCGCGTGGAACGCCTGCGCCGAGCAACTGGCCCGGTACGCCCCCGAGCCGGGATCGTGATCAGCGGCCTGGACCACCTGGTGCTGACCGTCACCGACGTCGAGCGGGACGGCCAGCGGACTCCGGTGCTGCCGTTGGATACCGTCCTGATCGCCGAACGGCCCTCAGGCGTGGTCGAAGGTTCCTGCTCGCAGCAGGTCGAGGTCTGGTACGTCGCACTGCGCGACGCGCCGCGTCGGCGTCGGGACGACTTCGAGCCGTATTTCGTTGCCCGCCGTGCGTGCGAATGGCTCGGTACAGCGTATGACGCGCAGAGTGCGGGCGCGCTGGAGGCCGCGTCAGCGGAGGCCTTCGGCCACGGTCGAGCGGTCGTGTCGAATGTGGTGCGGATGCTGGACCAGTGAACTTGAATCCGTGATGTTCGGCAGCCGTCCATGGTCAGGCCGGTACCGGCGAGGCAGCCGTCTACCAGGTCCGGGCGGTATTGGATCTGCTTGAGTCGGTGTTTCACGGCCCTGGTGATCTATCTGGCCGAGGTCTGCGGCGGCGAGGTTGCCGATGTCGCACTTGACCAGTGACCAGATAACCTCCTGCGACTTCAGGTCCGGCGCGTAGGTGGACAGCTGGAACAGGGGCGGTGTCGCCCCCCGGCCGTGCGGCGATCACGGCGAGGTGGACGTGGGGGTCCGCCGACTTGCGCGGAGCAGCGAGGACCTCGGGGGAGTCGCCCTCCTCGGGCTCCTCGGCCTCGGCCGGCTCCGAGGTTCCACCGGAGAACGCTGCGGGCGATGCCCGGCACCGGCGTGGTGGGGGAGTCCTGCGCCCGGTCGCGCACCGCGGACGGTAGCACGCACCCGACCTCGTCCAGGGCGAAGGAGTCCGCGCACCGGTCGGCCTCGCCGCGGGACGCTACCCGACACCACCTGCGACGATCAGGGCAGCCTCCCCGACACCAGCACGGACGACGGGAGCCCGCCGACGAGCGGTCCGAACCGCTGCGATGCGCCGTGATTGCGCGCGTACCTCGCCTCGATCGTTCCGGAAGGGGATGCCGCCATTGCCATCCATGTGACGAGCGTTCGGATCCGCGTGCCCGCGGGCAGCGCCCGCGGCGAGGCGGTCGTGCGGGTCTACTACGGTGTGGCGGAACAGGAAGAGGCGGACCGCACCGCCGACGTCTTCGCCCACTGGCGGAGTTCCGTATACGGCGATCACGGCCGCGTCGACGTCCTCGGCCCGGCGAAGGCCACGGCGGAAAAGGACTGGTGATCGACGGTCACACCGTCCGCCCGTTTCTCGATCAGCCGGTTCCCTTGTCCCTGCGATGGAGCACGACGAAGATCAGGAAGCCTGCGCACAGGAGGATGACGGCACCGGCGAGAAACGGGACGGGAGCGTACTCATCCGTGCATGTCTGGCCGTCGGCGGTCGTATGGCAGACGGTCCCCGGACCGCTTCGGTTCAGGTAAGCGATGTAGAAGAGCGGGGCGGCCGGACCGGCCAACAGCCCGGCCATCGCGTTCCTGGGGCTCCGCCACAGCAGGAGACCCGCCGCGACAGCGGCCAGAAGCAGCAGAACGACGCCCGCCGACAGGAGAGCGGCCAGTGCTGCTCCGGCGCATGCTCCTACGGCGAGCCAAGCCAGAAACCAGCCCCAGGCGACCGCGTGTCCATCCGGTTTCACTGTGGCCTCACGATTCACCATGTATGCCCTTCCCGATTCCCTCTCCCCCTGCGAAACCGTGACATCGGACGTTGCCCCATGACGGCCCTCCCAGCATGGCAGGCCGGCCGCGTCCTGGGGATGGTCATGAAGTGCTCTGCCGGTCCGGCCGGGAGCGGCGCAGGACGTCTGCGATCCAGGGTTGGAAGGGAAGCTGCCCAAGGACCACCTGCCGATCGTTGACAGTCCAGACCAGATGTCAGTACCGCTCGACGAGCGGGTCGTGTCCCGCCGCGAATTGCCGGGCCGTCCATTCCCGTAGCTCCAGGTCGAGTTTGGTGCCGAAGCGTTCCACGACAGCGTCGACGACAGACACGGCATCGCGACCGGCCGGGGCGATGCCCGCCTCCTTCGCGGCGGCGACGGCTTGCCTGGCGAAGAGCAGGAGTTCTGCCGCGAGTTCGGGCGGCGCATCCGGAAGGGCCCTCGCTCCCGCGGCCGAGCCGCGAGCCGAGCCTGATGCTGCTCGAACCGGCCAGGGGGCGTGCGATCCCCCTTCACATGCCCGTTCACCGGGTGCCGACGTGTGGGCGGTGCGCTTCGGGGCACGTGAGCCGCGATGTCCGAGGCGTGGGAGGCTACGTGTTCGACGGCTTCGAATTGGTGCGGTGCGAGGGGAACGGCGCCCACCTGCGGGTGCGTCATGGCGGCAGCGGATCGGCTGTGCTGCTCTTGCACGGTCATCCGCGCACACATGCGACTTGGCACCGCGTCGCCCCGTTGCTGGCCGCGGCCGGTCACACGGTGGTCTGTCCGGATCTGCGGGGCTACGGCGAGTCCGACAAGCCCCCGACCGACGAGCGGCACAGTCCGTACTCCAAGCGCGCCATGGCTGGTGACTGTCTAGCGGTCATGCGTCGTCTCGGGCACGACCGGTTCGCGGTCGTGGGGCACGACCGGGGCGCGTACGTGGCCACACGGCTCGCCCTGGACCACCCGGAGTCCGTGTCCGCCCTCAGCGTTCTGGACGCTGTACCCATCTGGGAGGCGCTGCAACGCTGCGACGCGACGTTCGCCGCAAGCTGGTGGCACTGGTTCTTCCTCGGACAGACCGACAAGCCGGCCGAGCGCATCATCAACGCTGATCCCGACGCCTGGTACAAGGCCAACGCCGAGCAGATGGGTGTGGAAGCATTCGAGGACTACCGACGAGCCATCCACGATCCGGCCACCGTGCACGCCATGTGCGAGGACTATCGGGCCGGCCTTGGTGTCGACCGGGAGCACGATGAAGCCGACCGGCAAGCCCGCCGGCGTATCGACTGCCCGCTGCAGGTGCTGTGGGCCACCCACGACGACATGGCCGACCTCTACGGCGACGTGCTGAGTATCTGGCGCGACTGGGCGGGCAACCGACTGGAGGGTGGCCCGATCACCTCCGGACACCACATCGCCGAAGAGGCACCCGAGGCGCTCGTGACCGCGCTGCGCGAGTTCTGGCGAAGCGCTGAAGACCGCGGTCCTGGCGACATGCCGTAACGCACACATACATGACGCCAGCAAGCGCCGTTCGGTCAGGACAAGCAATCGCCCCGGATGGCGCTGGCGCCGCGGTCGGGGCAGGCGGCCCCGTACTGGGGGTGCAGGGCGGGGCCGGGGGCAACGTGTTCAGGGGGTGAGGTCGGCGAGGAGGGCGATGGCGTTGTCGACGTAATGGTGTTCGCCGGCGGGCAGCTTGGTGCGGGCGGTGTCGATGGCGAGGGTGACGAAGTCGCGGACGGTGTGGGTCATTGGCTCGTCGTCGAGTAGTGGCGGCGCAGGAAGGGATCTTGCCGGCCAGGGTCGGTGGCGAGGGTCTCGTGGAGGTGGCGCAGGGCGGTGGTGGCGTCGCTGCGGCGGGCGGCGGTGATGGGGCCATCGCATCGGCGGGGATCGGCGAAACCGCCACGAGGACGGCCTCGTTCATGTCACTCTGTCACCCTTCATGTACTTCTAGCACCTGCGTTGAGGGGGACGGGACGTGGACCGTCAGGGGGGTCTCGCCGAGGCGACCGTACGGCTGTGGCACGACGAGTCGGCCGGGATACGCATGAGCGAGGCCGAAACGGCCGCGTTGACCGAGGAGTTGGGGGGTCTCGAGCTGCACCGGGTCGCACCGCTGCCCGCGGGTTCGGCGCCGGTGGGCACCCGGTCGGCCGAGGTCTGGGAGACAGCGGCCCTAGTGATCACCCTTCGGACGGCGCCGACGCTGGTGAGGTCGCTGGTCGGACTGCTTCAGGACTGGCTGCGGCGCCGCAACTCCGGCTCCATCGAGATGAAGCTCGGCACGCATGAACTGAGGCTCACCTCTACCGGTCGCGCGGAACAACGCGAGGCGATTCAGGGCTTCTTCACCGCGATCGAACAGAACGGGGACGCCGCCCCACCGACGGAGCCCTCCGACCATGGCTAGGCGAGCCTTGGTGGTGACCACCTCGCGCTACGACGATCCCAGGCTCGCGCACCTGCCGGGGGCGGACGCGGACGCGGTTGCCCTGTCCGAGGTGCTGCGGAACGAGGCGATCGGAGGCTTCGAGGTCGATGTTCTCAGAGACCGGACTCGCGACGAAGTGGCGCGCGGAGTGCAGCGCTTCTTCACCCGGGCCGCCCCCGAGGACCTGCTGCTGCTCCATCTCTCCTGCCACGGCCGCAAGGACTCGCGAGGCCGGCTGCACTTCGCCGCCCGGGACACGGAGCTGGACGTGCTGACCGCCAGTTCGGTCGGTGCCGACTTCCTCAACGACCTCATGGACGAGAGTCGGTCCCAGCAGATCGTCCTCTTCCTCGACTGCTGCTACAGCGGCGCGTTTGTGAGAGGCATGCGAACGCGTGCGGGTGAACACACCGTCGACGTGGCCGGCAACCTCGGCGGCCGCGGTCGCTTCATCATCACCTCGTCGACCTCGTTGCAGTACAGCTACGAGGACGGCGAACGCAGCCGCGAGGGGGCCAAGCCGTCGGTCTTCACCTCCGCTGTGGTGCAGTCGCTGCGCGACGGCACGGGTGACCGGGACGGTGACGGCCGGGTCGGCGCCGAGGAGTTCTACCGGGATGTGGCCGAACGGGTCGGCCGGATCTTGCCCGCCCAGACCCCGACACGCAGTGTCAACAGCGCGGTCGGGGATCTCGTGGTGGCCTTCAACCCGGCGGGCCCCAGACCGAGCCGTCCAGCTCCGGTCGCATCGGTCGGTACGACCGCCGCAGCGTCGACCGTTGCCGCACCACCGCCGAAGTATCCCTTCACTCCGCTCAAGGCGTCCGGTTACGACATCGAGCACGTCGTCGCGGGCCTCGACCGGCTCCTCGAAGTGGTGTCCGACCCCGGGCGCACGACACCGGTACGGCCACCGCACTTCCCCATGGCGTCCGACAAACGCATGGGCTACGCCAGGGAGCAGGTGGACGCGCACATCGAGTGTCATCGTGTCGAACCCGCTGACTTCGGGGTTGCGTTGACCCTGCTGCTCAGGGAGCAGGACATCATCCTGTGCGACGGCGTGACTGGCCGCAAGGTCGCGCGGCTGCGTGAGCGGTGCATGCCCTTGGGGTGGGAACGACTGCTGGGGTACGTCAGAACGGGACGCGCCGTGGACCCGGACCAGGCCGTGGCCTTCACGACGGAGAACCTCTGCGTCCTGGACTCCAGGACGGTGATCCGAGTGCCCTACCCAAAACTGTCGGAGTTTGATGTGTCCTCAACGACCGAGTGGGAGAGGTGGTCGGGCAGCACGGACCAAGGAGGATTCGGCGGGGAGACGAAGCATGTGACCACCACGGTCCGCTACAAGGGCTGGACGGTCACTCTGTTCGACAGCGTGCTGGAGGCCAGCCTCACCGCATTCGTCGAGGCCATGGCCGATCTCCGCACGCGCCACCCCGACTGGTTCGCCTAGGTTCTGTCTCTTTGCTCAGCGTCGGCTCCAGATGAGGACGCCCGCGAGGTGGAGTACGGCCTGGTAGCCGATCGCGAGCTTGTCGGTCCGTGTGGCCAGGAGAGCCACTGCTTGAGACGGTTGACGCACCGCTTGACACTGTTGCGCTGCTTGTATGCCTCGTTGTCGTAGCCGGGCGGACGGCCACCGAGCCGGCCTGGCCGCAGGCGTGGCCGACTTGGTCGGACGGTTATGGGATGACCGCGCGGATACCCCGGCGCCGCAGGTGGCTGCGGAATGGCGCGGGGGGTTCGGGTGGTGTGGCGGCAACCGGGCGGGGTGGTCGGGGGCTCGAAGCCACGCTGAGGAGGGCGGCCC
>NZ_JAJSZC010000167.1:0-17827 GCF_036815105.1 Streptomyces sp. IBSBF 3136 | reverse complement strand
CCCCCCCCCCCCCCCCCCCCCCCCCCCCCCCCCCCCCCCCCCCCCCCCCACGGCCCTGGCCCGACCCTCCCGCCGGAGGGCCGGACCGTCCCCGCCGGCCGGAACCGAATTGGCCGGTCGGGGAGTTTTCGCGGCGGCGTTCCCGTCGCTGTCGTTCCTCTCGCTGCTTTCGCGCGGCGCCTCAAGGGGATCGTGCGGGTCACGGGGTCACGGGGTCACCCTCGGGACGACCCGCCGTGGCCCGAGGCGGTGCCGGTCTGGTCACCGGTTCCCGCGCCCGCACCGCTCTGGTCGCCGGTGCCGCTCTGGTCGGCCGCGCCGCCCTGGTCCGCGCCGCTCTGGTCACCGGCCGTGGCGGACGGGTCGGCGCCGCCGCCGATCTGGTCGCCGCCGGCCTGGTCACCCGCACCCGCCTGGTCACCCGCACCCGCCTGGTCGCCCGCACCGGCCTGGTCACCGGCACCCGCCTGGTCACCGGCCGATGCCGAGGGGTCGGCGGCGCCGGCCTGGTCGCCCGCGCCGGCGCCCGCGCCGTTGCCGCCGTCGCCGAGGGTGGCGCCGGTGGCCTGGAGGGCGGCGGTGACCGGCTGGAAGAAGGTCTCGCCACCGCTGGTGCAGTCGCCGCTGCCGCCGGAGGTGAGGCCGACCGCGCCGCCGTCCTGGGTGAACAGCGAGCCGCCGCTGTCGCCGGCCTCGGCGCAGACGTTGGTCTGGATGAGTCCGTTGACGGTGTCGACGCCACCCGGGTCGGTCTCGCTCTGGAAGTTGACGGTGGCGTCGAGGCCGGTCACCTGGCCGTTGTGCAGTCCGGTGGTGGAGCCCATCCGGAAGACGGTCGAGCCGACGGTGGCGTCCGCGGCCTGCTTGATCTGCACGGTCTGGCCGTTGCCGACGTTGACCTCGCTGGGCGCCTGGGTGCCGGCGTCGTTGTACTTCACCAGGGAGAAGTCGTTGCCCGGGAACGTGGCCTGGTCGACGGTGGCGACGGGCTGCCCGTTCTGGGAGTCGGACCAGTCCTTGGCGGCGACACCGCAGTGACCGGCCGTCAGGAAGGCGGGGCTGCCGTCGGAGGCGGTGACGTTGAAGCCGAGGGAGCAGCGGACCTGGCCGCCCTGCACCTGGGAGAAGATGGCGTCGCCGCCGGAGACGAAGGTCTTAAAGGTGCCGGCCGACTTCTTCAGGGTGGCCATGTCCCCGCCGAGGCCGCGCACGGTCGACTGGAGCCGGTCCCACTTCGCGCCGGTGACCGTGGAGTCGGCAGTGACGACGACCTTGTTGCTGCGCGGGTCGACGGCCCAGGCGGTGCCCGGCATCGTCGCCCTGGTCTTCAGGGTCCTTGCGGCGGCCTTGAGTTCGGAGGTGCTGTTGGCGACCTGGCGGACGGCGGCGCCCGCCTTCCGCGCCTGCACGATGACGTTCTTGTCGCCGTTGACGACGTTGACGACGAGCTGCTGCTTGCCGCTGTCGTAGTAGGAGCCGGCGAGGGCGTCACCGAGCGCCTTCTGGAGCTGCGCGGCGAGGTTCGAGGCGTCCGCCGCCTTCAGGGTCTTCGCGGTGCCGGCGGCGCCCGAGGCCTGGTCATTGTCCTGGGAGGCGTTGGCGTTGGGCAGCAGGAGTGCCGCCGCTCCGAGCGCCGCGACGCCACCCACCGCTATCGCGGCCTTGCGCTTGGGCATTCGCTTGTGACTCAACTTCTCGACCTCCTGGGGACGGGGGTCTGCCGCTGTAGGGGCAGTGGTTGGGGGCGCCTGGATGGCTCTAGGTACGGGCGGGTCACACGGTGCGTTCAATTCCGTTTGCCAACGACCTTGCCGGGAGGGTGAATCGGCCACGTCCGGCGTGCCGCGCCGAGCGGCCGGGAAGGATCGCGCCATGACGATGACCACCGCGGCGGCCGACGAGATCCTCTCCGCCCACTTCGCCCCCTGGGTGCTCGAACTGGGGCTGACCGTCGAGGCGGTGACCGAGGACCGGGCGGTCCTGCGTCTGCCCTGGTCGGAGCGGCTGGCCCGGGAGGGCGGCGGGCTTTCGGGACAGGCCCTGATGGCGGCCGCCGACACGGCCACGGTGATCGCGGTCTCGGCCGCGCGTGGCGGCTTCGTGCCGATGACGACCGTTCAGCAGTCGACGTCGTTCCAGCGCGCGGTGACCGGTTCGGATGTCCTGATCGAAGCGGTCCTCACCAAGCTCGGCCGGCGGATGGCGTTCGCGGACATCACGCTGAGCGACGCCGGCTCGGGTGCGCTCGCGGCCCGGGCGAGCACGGTCTACGCCCTGATGGGCTGACACGCTCGGCTACCAGCCAGTAACGGTCAGTTCCGAGCACGTAGCGGAATCCCTGCTTCAGGGAATCTGCACATTGAATGCTCAACCGAATCACGGGTGTCGCCGCTTCTGCACATCCGCGCGCCCCCCGGGGCGCCATTGGCGCCGAGTGCCGGATTCACCGGCCGGCGGGCAAGGGTCTGGCGGCGCCGATGCCGTGCGGCATGTGAAGGACTCGCCGACATACCGTGCCCGCGCCTGCACGTATGAGCCCGTTCGTGCACCAAGTTCCCAGGTGAGAGCCCTGGTTGATTGGAAGCGCGAGCGGCGTGCGTGCTTTGATCCAACTCACCGCGGGGGTCCCCCGGGCTCCCGGAGACGGGCGTCCGGCGCCCGCGGCCGCGGCCGTCTGTCCCCAGAGGGGGCCGCTTCCCCCCTTGTGAATATCCATATGAAGGGAAGTTCCACCATGAACTCCACCCCCCAGGTCGAGACCGTCGAGATCTCGGACGCCGAGCTGGACAACGTCTCCGGCGGTCTTTCCGTGAACGCCCTCAACACCGCCACCGGCGCCCTGAACGGCATCGCCCCGGTCTCCGGCCTGGTGGACACGGCTGTCGGCACCGTCGAGGGCGTCACCGGCCTGAACACCCAGCCGCTGACCAACCTGGTCGCCGGTCTCTGATCGCACCTCGGTGTCACCGAAGTCCCGGAGCCGTCCCCAGGCTCCGGGACTCTCGGGTGCCCCGACACACACCCTGACGACGTCTCTCATGGGGTGAGGGAGTTCCGTGCAGTTCCGCCAACAGGCCCTCGCCAAGCTCCAGTCGCCGGAGGAGCTCGACCTCCCGGTGCGGCTCGCCCGCCCCCAGGGCTGGCTCGCGCTCGGCGTCACCGTCGTCGTCATGGCGGCCGCCTCCGTGTGGGCGGTGACCGGTTCGGTCGCCTCCACCGTGAGCGCGCAGGCCGTCCTCACCCACGGGCAGGGCAGCTACCTGCTGCAGAGCCCCGTGACCGGCCAGGTGAGCTCCGTACTCGCCCGGCAGGGCCAGCGGCTGCCGGCCGGCGCCCCCGTGCTCAAGGTCCGCACGGCGCAGGGCGACGCGACGGTCCGCACGGTCGCGGCAGGCCGCGTCACCACGCTCGCCGCCACCATCGGCCAGATCATCCGCACCGGCACCGACGTGGCCGCCGTGGAGAAGATCGCACACGCCTCCGACCCGCTCTACGCCACCGTGTACGTGCCCGCCGAGAACGCCGCCGCCATCCCCGCGCACGCCCCGGTCGACCTGACCGTGTCCTCCGTGCCGACCGAGCGCTACGGCGTGCTGCGCGGGCACGTGAAGTCGGTGGACCGCGTCGCGCAGTCCCCGCAGTCGATCGCCGCCTTCCTCGGCGACAGCCAGCTCGGCGAGCAGTTCACCCGCAAGGGACGCCCGGTGGCCGTCCTCGTGGCCCTGGACCGGTCACGGTCCACCAGGAGCGGCTACCGGTGGTCCACCGGCGGCGGCCCGCCGTACCGCCTCGACTCCATGACCCTCGCCTCCGGTTCCGTCCGGCTCGCCGACCAGCGTCCCCTCGATTGGCTGCTCCCGTGACCACCACGCAGGAAACCCGCGGCCGCAGACGGGCCGCGCCGGCCAAGCGGCCGGTGCCCAAACCCAGCGGCGGCACGGTCCGTACGCCCACCGTGCTCCAGATGGAGGCCGTGGAGTGCGGTGCCGCCTCGCTGGCCATGGTGCTCGGCCACTACGGCCGGCACGTGCCGCTCGAGGAGCTGCGCATCGCCTGCGGCGTCTCCCGCGACGGCTCGCGCGCCAGCAACCTGCTCAAGGCCGCCCGTGGTTACGGCCTGACGGCCAAGGGCATGCAGATGGACCTGGCCGCCCTCGCCGAGGTGCGGGCCCCGGCCGTCCTCTTCTGGGAGTTCAACCACTACGTCGTCTACGACGGCATGGGCCGCCGCCTCGGCCGGCGCGGCGTGTACATCAACGACCCCGCCAAGGGCCGCCGGTTCGTGCCGATGGAGGAGTTCGACGGCAGCTTCACCGGTGTGGTGCTGGTGATGGAGCCCGGCGAAGGCTTCACCCGCGGCGGGCGCAGGCCGGGCGTGCTCGGCGCGATGCCGGCCCGGCTGCGCGGCACCGCGGGCGCCCTGCCCGCCGCCGTGCTGGCCAGCCTGCTGCTGGTGGCGGTGGGCGCGGCCGTGCCCGCGCTCAGCCGCACCTACATCGACATGTTCCTCATCGGCGGCCAGACCTCGCTGCTGGGCGTGCTGTTCGCGTCGATGGCCACCTGCGTGCTGCTCACCCTGGTGCTGACCTGGCTCCAGCAGGCCAACCTGCTGCACGGCCGGATCATCTCCTCCACCCTCTCCAGCGCCCGCTTCCTGCGCCATCTGCTGCGGCTGCCGGTGACGTTCTTCGCCCAGCGCTCCCCGGCCGACCTGGTGCAGCGACTGCAGTCCAACGACCAGGTCGCCGAGACGCTGGCCCGCGACCTCGCGGCGGCGGGCGTCGACGCGATCGTGGTCGTGCTGTACGCGGTCCTGCTCTACACCTACGACCCGCAGCTGACCTTCCTCGGCATCGGCGTGGCGCTGCTCAACGTGGTGGCGATGCGACTGGTCGTACGGCTGCGCGCCACCCGGACGGCGAAGCTGCGCGCGGACACCGCGCGCCTCACCAACACCTCCTACACCGGTCTGCAGCTGATCGAGACGATGAAGGCGACCGGCGGCGAGGACGGCTACTTCCGCAAGTGGGCCGGACAGCACGCCACCACCCTGGAGGAGCAGCAGCGGCTCGGTGTGCCCAGCGCCTGGCTGGGGGTGGTCGCGCCGACGCTGGCCACCGTCAACAGCGCGCTGATCCTGTGGATCGGCGGCCTGCGGGCGGTCGAGGGGCACATCTCGGTCGGCCTGCTGGTCGCCTTCCAGGCGCTGGTCACCCGCTTCACCGCGCCGCTGACCCGGCTCAACGGTGTGGCGGGACGTATCCAGGACTTCGCGGCCGACGTGGCCCGGCTCAAGGACGTGGAGAACTTCCAGGCCGACCCGCTCTACGCCCGGCCCGGCGGGGGCGACTCCACCCGCCGACTGCACGGACACGTCGAGCTGGAGAACGTCACCTTCGGCTACAGCCCGCTGGACCAGCCGCTGCTGACCGGCTTCGACCTGACGGTGGGTCCGGGCCGGCAGGTGGCGCTGGTGGGCGGCTCGGGCAGCGGCAAGTCGACCGTGTCCCGGCTCATCTCGGGGCTGTACACGCCCTGGGACGGGGTGATCCGCATCGACGGCCGCCGTCTCGAGGACATCCCGCGCGGCGCGCTCGCCGCCTCCGTCTCCTTCGTCGACCAGGACGTGTTCCTCTTCGAGGGCTCGGTCCGCGACAACGTGGCGCTGTGGGACCCGTCGGTGCCGGACGAGGCCGTCGTGGAGGCGCTGCGGGACGCCGCCCTGTACGACGTGGTGACGCGCCGGCCCGGCGGCATCCACAGCACGGTCGAGCAGGACGGCCGCAACTTCTCCGGCGGTCAGCGCCAGCGGCTGGAGATCGCCCGGGCGCTGGTGCGCCGGCCCAGCATCCTCGTGCTGGACGAGGTGACCAGCGCGCTGGACGCGGAGACCGAGCAGATCGTGATGGACAACCTGCGCCGGCGCGGCTGCGCCTGTGTGGTGATCGCCCACCGGCTCAGCACGGTCCGGGACAGCGACGAGATCGTCGTGCTCCAGCACGGCACGGTCGTGGAGCGCGGGCGGCACGAGGAGCTGGTGGCGCGCGGCGGCGCGTACGCCGCGCTGGTCAGGGAGCGGTGAGATGACGACGGTTCGGCAGGGGCGGGAGGGGTACGAAGGCGACCTCGTCCTCGGCGCGCTGGGCACGATCGGCACCCGGGTCGACTGCGCCGGTCTCAACCGGCTGGACCTGGAGGGCCCGCAGGTGCTGTGGCTGGTCGCGGCCGGGGCCCTGGACCTGTTCGCCGTGGACGCCGCCGAGCAGGGCCACTGGCACCACCTCGGCCGGCTGGAGGCGGGCGCGCTGCTGCTCGGGCCGGTCGCGGGCCCGCGGCACACGCTGGTGGCGCGCCCGGCGCGCGACTGCGTGGTGCACCGTGTCGGCCTGCGCGAGCTGTACCAGCCCGCGCACACCCAGACCTGGTCGTACGACGAGTACGGCAACCCCCAGTACGTGCCGCCGACATCGAGCCCGCTGGAGTACGCGCTCGCCCTCGGCGTGGGCCGCGGCCTGTCCGTCCTGTTCCAGGCCCCGATGGCCGAGGAGCGGACGGCCGCCCATGGCGGTACCCCCGCGGGAGCTCGTTCGAGCGTGGGGGACGACGACGACGTGTTCTGGATGCAGGTGCCGCCGGGCAGCGTGCAGTACGGCGCGCTGTACGGCGCGGAGGCCGCCGCCGACCTGCTGATGGACCCGGCGCTGTGGCAGAGCATGGTGGACCAGCAGTACCGGCTGCTGACCGCGCTGGACCGGTGGATCGAGCAGCTGGAGCGCACCCACGAGACGCGCACGGCCGCCGGCATCAAGGCCGGTGAGGCGGTGCGGGCCCAGGCCGACCGGACCCTGCTGGCCGCCATCGGCAAGCGCTCGGCCCGCCGTACCACGGCCGCCGACGCGGACGCGACGTACGCCGCCTGCCGGCTGGTCGCCGAGGCGGCCGGGATCGAGCTGGCCGGGCCGGACCGGAGCGGCACCGAGAGCGACCGCCTCGACCCGGTCGAACGGGTCGCCCTCGCCTCCCGGGTGCGCACCCGTGCCGTGCGCCTCGACGGGCGCTGGTGGCGGGAGAACGTGGGCCCGCTGGTCGGGCACCGAGCGCTGTCCGGGGCGCCGGTCGCGCTGCTGTGGCGGCGCGGCGGCTACGCGGCCGTCCACCCGGGCACCGGCCGCGAGACCCCCATCGAGAAGGCGAACGCGGCGGAGTTCGAACCGCGCGCGGTGATGTTCTACCGGCCGCTGCCCGAGCGCCGCCTCACCCCGGCGACCCTGCTCAGGTTCTGTCTGCGGGGCACCCGCGGCGACCTGCTCAACCTGGTGCTGGCCGGGCTGGTGACGGTGGCGATCGGCGCCCTGGTGCCGGTCGCCACGGGCAAGGTGCTCGGCGAGTACGTGCCCAGGGCGCAGGAGGACCTGATCGCCCAGGTCTGTCTGGCCGTGCTGGTGAGCGGGGTGGTCTCGGCCGCGTTCACGCTGCTGGAGAACCTGACCATCCTGCGCCTGGAAGGTCGCATCGAGGCGGCGCTGCAACCGGCCGTCTGGGACCGGCTGCTGCGGCTGCCGACCCGGTTCTTCACCCAGCGCTCCACCGGTGAACTGGCCAGTGCGGCCATGGGCATCAGCGCGATCCGCCGGCTGCTCGCGGGCGTCGGCCCGGTGATCGCGCAGTCGGTGACGGTCGGGGCGATGAACCTGGGGCTGCTGTTCTGGTTCAGCGTGCCGATGGCGCTGGCGGCGATCGGCATGCTCGTCGTCATCGCCGCCGTGTTCCTCGGTCTCGGGCTGTGGCAGGTGCGCTGGCAGCGGCGGCTCGTGGTGCTCGGCAACAAGCTGAACAACCAGGCGTTCCAGACCCTGCGGGGCCTGCCGAAGCTGCGGGTGGCGGCGGCCGAGAACTACGCGTACGCCGCCTGGGCGCGGGAGTTCGCCCGCAGCCGGGAGCTCCAGCAGAAGGTGGGCCGGATCAAGAACCTCACCACGGTGCTGGGCGCGGTCTACCTGCCGGTCTGCACCCTGGTGATGTTCATGCTGCTGGCGGGTCCGGCCAGGGGCGCGATGTCGGCGGCGGCGTTCCTCACCTTCAACACGTCGGTGACGATGCTGCTGACCTCGGTCACCCAGCTCACCGGTTCCTTCGTCTCCGCGGTGGCCGCGCTGCCGCTGTTCGAAGAGATCAGGCCGGTCCTGGACGCCACCCCCGAGGTGCGTTCGGCGAGCACGCGGCCCGGTCCGCTGTCCGGCGCGGTGGAGGCCCGCCGGCTCTCCTTCCGGTACGCCGACGACGGGCCGCTCGTCCTGGACGACGTGTCCTTCTCGGTGCGGCCCGGGGAGTTCGTGGCGATCGTCGGGCCCAGCGGGTGCGGCAAGTCCACCCTGCTCCGGCTGCTCATCGGCTTCGACCGGCCGGTCTCGGGCAGTGTGCTGTACGACGGCCAGGACCTGGCCGCCCTGGACCGGTCGGCGGTGCGCCGCCAGTGCGGTGTCGTGCTCCAGCACGCTCAGCCGTTCACGGGGTCCATCCTCGACGTCATCTGCGGCACCGAGCCGTACACGCCGGAGGAGGCGATGGCCGCCGCGGAGCTGGCGGGGCTCGCGGCGGACATCGAGCGGATGCCGATGGGGCTGCACACGATCGTCGCGGGCAACGGCGCGATCTCCGGCGGCCAGCGGCAGCGCCTGATGATCGCGCAGGCGCTGATCCGGCGCCCGCGCATCCTGTTCTTCGACGAGGCGACCAGCGCCCTGGACAACGACACCCAGCGCATCGTCATCGAGAGCACCCGCAAGCTCAACGCCACGCGTGTCGTCATCGCGCACCGCCTTTCGACGGTGCTGGACGCGGACCGGGTGGTGGTCATGGAGGACGGCAAGGTCGTCCAGCAGGGCGCCCCCGCCGAGTTGCTCGCCGACACCGGGGGCCGACTGCACGAGCTGGTGCGCAGGCAGCTGACGTAGCGCTTGCGGACCGCCCCGGCGGGCGCGGCAGCCCGAGATCGGTCCCGCCGGCGCGGAGCCCACGGATCGGCACAGCTGCCGGCGCGGAGCCGACGGATCGGCACAACTGCCGGCGCGGAGCCCGCTGAGCAGCCCAGTTGCCGGTGCCGAGCCCGCGGATCAGCCCAGGCCGGGCACGGGGGCGCCGGACGGCACCCCCGCCGTGACGTAGGCGCCGTAGAACTCCTTCCACGTCCCGGGCGTCCCGCCCGTCCCGGCGGGCGGCCCGCCGCGGGCCGCGGTGTCCAGGGCGGCCAGGCAGACCTCCCAGCCGGCGGCGTTGCGCGCTGCGGTGTCCTCGGCGGCGAGCACGTCGGTGAGCGTGAACCGGGTGCGGGCGCCGCCGGTGTCCTTGCGCGCGCCCAATTCCTCCAGGTCGAAGTGGAGTTCGTCGCCACCCCATTCGAGGGAGAGGTGGAGGGGCGGCCGGACGTCGAGCACCCGGCCGGTGGACTCGGGCATGTTCGGGTCCCCGCTGAAGCGGATGGCGCCGCCGGGCCGCAGGTCCATCTCGGCCCGGGAGGGGAACCAGCGGGCGAGCTCGCCGGGCTCGGTCACCAGCCGCCAGGCCCGCTCCACGGTGTGGTCGTGGACGCGGCTGAACCGGACGGCCGGGCGGCCGTCGTCGAGAGTCAGGAAGGTCCCGGTGAGATCGACGGCCATGGGTGCTCCGGTCCCTTCATCGGTCCTGAGTGGTCCTGCGGGCGGTCTCAGGTGTGGTACCCGTCACCCCGGCACCCCAAGCGAAACGTTGCCGTTTCGCTAGAACTGCTCTAGCCTCGATCTGTACGAAACGGTTTCGTTTACGCGTCTACGCGAGCTTCCCGGAGTGGTTTCCGATGCCCCAGAAGACTGTCGCCGACGGCACCCGCACAGGGGCCCTCGCGAAGGCTCCCGCCGAGGCCCCGGCCAAGCGGTGGTGGATCCTCGCGGTCATCGCCGTCGCCCAGCTGATGGTGGTCCTCGACGCCACGATCGTGAACATCGCCCTGCCCTCCGCCCAGGCCGACCTCGGCTTCTCGGACGGCAACCGGCAGTGGATCGTGACCGCCTACGCGCTGGCGTTCGCCTCGCTGCTGCTGCTCGGCGGCCGCATCGCCGACCTGTTCGGCCGCAAGCCCGCCTTCCTCGTGGGCATCGTCGGCTTCGCCGCGGCCTCCGCGCTCGGCGGCGCCGCGAACGGCTTCACCATGCTGGTCGTGGCCCGCGCCCTGCAGGGCGCCTTCGGGGCGCTGCTCGCGCCGGCCGCGCTGTCGCTGCTCAACACCACCTTCACCGACGCCCGCGAGCGGGCCCGCGCGTTCAGCGTGTACGGCGCGATCGCCGGCGCCGGCGGCGCGGTCGGCCTGCTGCTCGGCGGCGTCCTGACCGACGCGTTCGACTGGCGCTGGACCCTGTACGTCAACGTGGCCATCGCCGTCGTCGCCTTCATCGGCGGCTGGGTGCTGCTGGGCAGCCACCGGGACGCGGCGGACGCCAAGCTGGACGTGCCGGGCACGGTCCTGGTCGCCGCGGGTCTGTTCTCCGTGGTCTACGGCTTCTCCAACGCCGAGACGCACGACTGGGGCTCGCCGCTGACCTGGGGCTTCCTGATCGCCGGCGGCCTGCTGCTGGCGGCCTTCGCCTGGTGGCAGACCCGGGCCGCGCACCCGCTGCTGCCCCTGCGCATCCTGCTCGACCGCGACCGCGGCGCCTCGTTCGTCGCGGTGCTCCTGACCGGCGCGGGCATGTTCGGCGTGTTCCTCTTCCTGACCTACTACCTCCAGCTCAACCTCGGCTTCAGCCCGACGAAGACCGGTGTCGCCTTCCTGCCGATGGTCGGCGCGCTGATGGTGGCCGCGCAGGTCGGCACCACCGTCCTGATGCCCCGGATCGGCCCGAAGGCGGTCATCCCGCTGGGCTTCGCGATCGCCACGGCCGGCATGGCCTGGCTGACCGGGATCGGCCTCGGCTCCTCCTACGCGAGCGCGGTGCTCCCCCAGGTGGTCGTGATCGGCGTGGGCCTCGGCCTGGTCATGCCGCCCGCCATGCAGCTGGCCACCGGCGGGGTCGCGGCCGAGGACGCGGGCGTCGCCTCGGCCACCGTCAACGCCATGCAGCAGGTGGGCGGCTCGATCGGCACGGCCCTGCTGAACACGCTCGCGGCGAGCGCGGCCACCGACTACCTCGCGGGCCACAACCCGCCGAGCAGGCAGGTGCAGGCGCAGGCGACGATCGAGAGCTACACCACCGCCTTCTGGTGGTCCGCGGTCCTCTTCGGCGCCGGCACCGTCATCGCCTTCCTGCTCTACCGGCGCGGGGTGCCGAAGCAGGACACGGGCGCGGCACCGGTCGTCCACATGTGAGCCGCCGACGACCGTCCTGATGGTCGTGACCATGCCGAGGGGGGGGGGGGCGCCCCCCCCCCCCCCCCCCCCCCCCCTCACAGGCTTGAGACGGCTCCGACGGGCAACCCGAAGTGGATCAAGATGATCCAGCCGCTCGGGACCACCGGGACGAGCGGACGCGGCGACGGAAGGAGACGCCATGCCGGGCCGGCACGACGACCACCACGACGGGCACCACGACGGGCACCACAACGACGACACAACACAGCCCCGGACGGCCCTGGACGAGGTGGTCCGGGAGGCCGAGGACGCGGAGACGCACGGCCGCGACGAGCGCCGGGACGGCGAGGCCGCCGACGCCATCACGCCGAACACCGCGGCGCAGGAGCGGTCCGAAGGAGAGTGACCCGCGACGCGGCTCTGCCTGGCGGAGCACCCTGTGAGCGCTCCGCCAGGCAGAGCATCGCGTCCAGGCCGAGCCGGCCAGGTGGGCAAGGTGATCACCACGATCCGCACGGCCAGCGGCTTGTCGTGCACACGCGGCCAGGCGTCGCCCTCCGTCACGGCCACGCCGGCCACGCCGGGCTCGACGGCCGGGTCCACGGGCCCCAGGGCGACCGGAACACTTCCGCAACAAGCCCCGGTGCCTTCACGCCGGGCGGGTACCCGGGTGCCATGAACCACCACCTGCGAGGACCCCAGCTGCCCCCGGCCCGGGGGCAGCTCTCGGAGGCCGTCGTCGCGTACCTGCGCGGCGCCGGCCGGCTGCCCCGTACCGTCACGGCGGACCCGTACGGCGACGATCTCCAGCTCGCCCTCTACCTCTGCTACGAGCTGCACTACCGCGGTTTCGCGGGCGTGGAGCCGCGCTACGAGTGGGACCCGGAGCTGCTGCGCCTCCGGGGCGCGATGGAGGACCGTTTCCTGACCGCGCTGCGCGCCGACACCCCGGGTCACGACAGCCTCGACGACGCGCTCGGCGCGCTCCTGGTGGAGCCGGCCGAGGGCACCGGGGTCACCCACTTCCTGTGCGGCGAGGGCGAGTTGTGGCACCTGCGCGAGTACGCGGCGCAACGCTCCCTCTACCACCTGAAGGAGGCCGACCCGCACGCGTGGGTGCTGCCCAGGCTGTGGGGGCGGGCCAAGGCGGCGATGGCGGCGGTGGAGTACGACGAGTTCGGCGGCGGTCGCGCCGAGCGGGTGCACGCCCGGCTGTTCGCCGACCTGATGGCGGACCTCGGCCTGGACACCGGGTACGGCCACTACCTGGACGCGGGCTGCGCCGAGATGCTCGCCGTCGTCAACCTGATGTCGCTGTTCGGGCTGCACCGCGAGCTGCGCGCCGCGCTGGTGGGCCATTTCGCCGACGTGGAGATCACCTCCTCCCCCGGGTCGCGCCGGCTGGCCGAGGCGATGCGCCGCACGGGCGCCGGTCCGGCCGCCGAGTTCTTCTACGACGAGCACGTCGAGGCGGACGCGGTGCACGAACAGGTGGTCCGTCATGAGGTGATCGGGGGCCTGCTGGAGGAGGAACCGGAGTCGGCGGCCGACATCGCCTTCGGCATCGACGCGACCGAGTTCCTGGAGGACCGGCTGGCGCGGCGGCTGCTCACCGAGTGGCGCGCGGGACGCTCGTCGCTCCGCACACCCCTTGCCCCTGAAATGGCCCATACATCCTGAATGCGAGGGTACTCGCGCGATGTGATCTCTCTGGTACTTCCGGGCGTCTACGCCCCTCAGGACGACACGGCACTGCTGATCGAGGCCCTCCACGAGGAGGCGCCCGCGCCGGGCGCGCGCGTACTCGACGTGGGCACCGGAAGCGGCGCGCTGGCACTCGCGGCCGCCCGCCACGGCGCCGAGGTCACCGCGGTGGACGTGTCCCGGCGGGCGGTGTGGACGGCGCGGCTGAACGCGTGGCTCACCCGGCTGCCGGTCCGGATCCGGCGCGGCAACCTCTTCGGCCCGGTCCGGGGCCGGACTTACGACCTGGTGCTCGCCAACCCGCCCTACGTTCCGGCGCCCGCCGAGCGGCGCCGGCCGCGCGGCCGGGCCGTCGCCTGGGACGCGGGCCACGACGGGCGGCTGCTGCTGGACCGCATCTGCCGGGACGGGCCCGGGCTGCTGCGGCCCGGGGGCGTTCTGCTGATCGTCCACTCCGCGCTCAGCGGACCGGAGCGCACGCTGCAACTGCTGCGCGGCGCGGGGCTGAAGGCCACCGTGGTCCGGCGCCGCTGGATCGCGTTCGGTCCGGTGCTGCGCTCCCGGGAGGACTGGCTGCGGCGCCGCGGTCTGCTCGCGGCGGCCGACGACAAGGAGGAGCTGGTGGTGATCCGTGCCGAACGACCGTGCTGACCGGCCCTGTCGGATCCGGATGCAGCGGCCGGGGCCGCTGTTGGTGGAAGGCCCGGTGGAAATCGAACTGGAGGACGGCACCACGGTCACCTCCGACCGTTTCCGTGTCGCTCTGTGCACGTGCCGGCGCAGTCGCCGATTCCCCTGGTGCGACACGAGTCACCGCCGCAAGGCATAGCCACCGGTTGAAACCGGTTGTTTCTCGCCGCTCCCCGGGAGGCCCCCCACGGGCCTGCCCGGGGAGCGGCTGTGTGCCCGGGAGTCGACGGGACGGCCCCACTCCGCCCGTCGGTCCCGGTGCGAGATCGCAGGTTCCCCGTTCCAGGGGCCGCACTCCCCAGTTGCGGGCCTGATCCGGTGATACGGAGACCGTGCGATCCCGGCTCTAGAACGCGAAGACGCTGCTGTCGAGCGCGTCCTTCGCGCAGGTGTTGCCGAAGGTCCGTTCGTAGGCGACGCGCCGGCCCTGCCAGACGCCCTGCACCGTGACGACCACGGGGTCGTAGACCTTGGTGCACCAGACGTCATCCCGGGCCTTGAGGGCCGCGAAGTCGCCCGCGACCCCGCGCAGTTCGGCACAGGCCCGGTCGGCGGCCGGGTGGGTCCCGGAGGCCGTCGGGGCGCAGTTCAGGGTGACGGCGCGCTCCGGAGTCGCCGTGGCCGCGCTGTCGCCGTGGCCGGTGGTGAGCACCAGCGCCGAGGGGGCGTAGAGCGACGACGCGGCGTCGGGTGCAGCGGCGGCGGCCCCGGTCAGGGGTCCGCAGACGGCGGCGGCGGTGAGGCCGAGGGCCGCTGCCCAGCGCGCGGTGTTCCGCATGGTGCGCATCCTTCCGCTCGGATGGAGGGGGCCGCGGCTCCGGCCGGGTGTGGCCGGGGCGGCGAGCGCCACTCTGCCGAGTCCGTCGCCGAAACACACATCGAACCCTCACGTTTCAGTAACCTTGCGTGTTGAAACAGTGGCGTGAAGTCACCAAGACTGACCGGGTCGACCGCTCAACCGAGCGGTTCTTGATCGGGAATAGTCGCTGGATGGCTGAAAAACACCTCTTCGTTAATAGGCCTGAAACATCCCGGCGCCGGCGCCGGAACACCCCGTAGTGACGCCTCGTGTTCACGGGCGCGTTCCGGAGAGCCGGCCCACGCAGAGCGTCCCCGCCGCCGGGGCGGGATGCCGCGGTGACGGCGTCCCCCGCGGCCCGGCCCGCGCCTACCCGCGAGTATCGTCGGCGCCGCGCAGGCTCGACGAGGAGAGGCGGACCCACGGATGGCGAAGCACTGGGCGGACTTCCAGTACGAGATCTACCTGAACGGGATGACGGGGGCCGTGCCCCGCCTCCCCACCGATCTGACCCGGCTGGAGGAGCTCGCCGAGCACCGTCTGGGCCCGGGCCCGGTGGGGTACGTGGCGGGCAGCGCGGGCGACGGCAGCACGGCGGCGGCGAACCGGGCCGCGCTCGGCCGCCACCGGATCGTGCCGCGCATGCTGCGGGACGTGCACGAGCGGGACCTGTCGGTGGCCGTGCTCGGCCGTGCGCTGCCCGCGCCGCTCGCCCTCGCCCCCGTCGGCGTGCTGTCGATCATGCACCCGGACGCCGAGCCGGCCGCCGCCCGGGCCGCCGCCGCGCAGGGGGTGCCGTACATCCTGTCGTCGGCCTCCAGCACACCGCTGGAGCAGGTGGCGGAGGCCATGGGGGACGCCGAGCGCTGGTTCCAGCTCTACTGGGGCAGCGACCGGGAGGTGACGCGCAGTTTCCTCGGCCGGGCCCGGGCGGCCGGCTACTCGGTGCTGGTGGTCACCCTGGACACGCCGCTGCTGGCGTGGCGGCCGCGCGATCTGGACCAGGCGTACCTGCCGTTCCTGCACGGGGTCGGCACCGCCAACTACTTCACCGACCCGGCCTTCGCCGCGGGTCTCGCCAAGCCCGTGCAGGAGGATCCCACCGCGGCCGTCCGGCACTTCCTCGGCCTGTTCGGGGACGCGAGCCACACCTGGCCCGACCTGGCGTTCCTCCGGGAGCACTGGGACGGGCCGATCGTTCTCAAGGGCGTGCTGCACCCCGACGACGCGCGGCAGGCCGCCGACGCCGGGATGGACGGCGTGGTGGTCTCCAACCACGGCGGCCGGCAGGTGGCCGGCTCGGTGGCGGCGGCCGACGCGCTGCCCGACGTCGCCGAGGCGGTGGGCGACCGGCTGACGGTCATGTTCGACAGCGGGGTGCGCACCGGCGACGACGTGTTCAAGGCCCTCGCCCTCGGCGCGCGTGCGGTGCTGCTAGGGCGGCCGTACGTGTACGGGCTCGGGCTGGACGGACAGGCCGGGGTGGAGCACGTGATCCGCTGCGTGCTCGCGGAGCTCGACCTGACGCTGGCCCTGTCCGGGCACTCCACACCGGCGACGGTCACCCCGAACGACCTCGCCGGGACGACCACCTGACCCACCGGGCCCCACCGCCCCCGAGGGCGGGGCCCGCCGGAGGCGGCCAGGTGCGCCTCCGGGCCGGTCAGGTGCCCGTCCGGGCCGGGCGGGCCGGGGTGCCGGACGGCCCGCCGGTCACGCCGGTCGACAGGGAGCCCTGACTCGCCGACGGGCCGTCGGTCACCCAGCGCTGGCCGGCGGAGTGGTCCCGGACCTTGACGACGATGTCGGAGCCCGCGGTCTCACCGGCCGGGGCCAGTGCCAGCGTCTCGTCCCAGCGGGGCAGCAACTCGCCCTGCACGGTGAGGTGGTAGCGCACGTCGTCACCGCGTGGCGCGTCGGCGCCCGCGCAGGTGCCGAGGATCACGACACCCGCGTCGGCGTGCGAGTCCAGGCACAGAGCCGAGTCGGCACCGCTGCGCAGCAGCCCGTCCGCGCCGTACGTCCACCGCTGCGTGTCCGCCGTCGAGCAGGCGGCGAGCACCACGCTCGCGCCCGCCGTCGGCAGGCCCTTGACGTCCAGGCACAGGTCGGCGGCCGCGTTGTGCAGCCGGGTCGGCCGACCGGCCGTCGGCAGGCCCGCGGTGCCGGGCGCAGCGGCGGAGGGCGGGGTCCGGGGCCGGGCGTCGGTCCCGGACCCCGCGGGGGCGACCGGATCGGTGTGGCCGCCGCCGTCCGGCCACACGGTGAGCACGAGGACGGTCGCGAGCAGCACGGCCGAGGCGACCCCGACCCCGCTGAGCAGGGTCCTGGCCGACCAGCCGGCCGCGGGCGCGCGCCGGTCGGCCGTGCCCGGCCGGGCCCCGGCACGCCTGCGTCCCCCGCCGGGCTCCGGGAGCCGCCCCGCCGGCCCGGGTCCGCCGCCGCGACGGCCGCCGCCGGACCGGCGTGAGGTGCCGCGGGCGCGGGACGGGCCGGTCCGGCGGCGGCCGGGCCGCGAGTCGAGGTACCGGTGGGCGCCCCAGCCGAGCACCGCCTCGGCGAGCAGGACACCGAGTCCGCCCTCGATCCGGCCCAGTTGCTCGGCGGCGTGCCGGCAGTAGGGGCAGCCATCCAGGTGCTGCCGGACGTCGGGCAGCAGGGCGCCGCCGCGGCGGATCGGCACGTCGAGGAGGCGGTTGTAGTGACGGCAGTCGGTGCTCGGCGCGAGTTCGCGGTGGGCGCGGACGCAGCCCTCCCGGAACTTCTCCCGGGCCTGTTCGAGTGCGACGGCCGCGCTGTCGCCGTCCAGGCCGAGCAGCCCGGCGGGGACGGCGATCGGCTCGGCCTCGACCTCGGTGTGCCAGAGCAGGGCCTGTTCGAGCCGGGGAAGGCTGTGGAACGAGCGTTCGGAGAGGAGGCGGTTCTCCGGTATCAGGGTCTTCGCCATCCGCATACCGCGGCCTCCGGCGGGCTTCTGGAGCCCCGGCAGCACCTCGGTGATCCGGTCGGTGGTGGACCAGTTGAGGACGGTGTCCCGCACCGCGACCAGCAGGCGGGGCCGGAGCGCCTCGGCGGGTTCGCCGAGCGCGAGCCGGTCGAGGACCTGGTGGAAGGCGGTGGCGGTGACCATGTGGGCGAGGGGGCCTGGCACGGCCAGGCAGACGACGGCGTAGTCCTGGGCCGGCCGCCAGTGGCGGGCCATCAGCAGGGCGGCGCAGCGGGCGGCCTCGGCGTCGGAGCCGGCCCGCAGCGGAGCGGCGAGCGACTCGTCGGACTCCCCCGGGTCGCCCCCTGGGGGCGGGTAGGGCGGACGG
>NZ_JAJSZC010000166.1:0-17897 GCF_036815105.1 Streptomyces sp. IBSBF 3136 | reverse complement strand
GTCGGGGGTGCCTCAGCCGGGAGGGACGAGGGGGGCAAGGCGCCGGCCGCGCAGGTGCCACGCGCGCGTGCCCGGAGGCGACGGAACCGGTGCTGCATCAGGCGCGGTCGGCGTCCGGCGAGGACCCGGTGGCGGGGTGCGGGGTGCCGGGCGCTCGCCGAGCGGCGAGGGTCGCGGCCGTCAGCAGGAGTGCGCAGGCGGCGAGGAGGCACAGCGGGACGGGGCCGGCCGGTCCGACCAGTACGGCTCCGACGGCCAGCCCGGCGACGTTCGGGGTGAACAGCACCGTGTGGGCGCCGGCGGTCGCCCGGCCCAGCAGCGGCCCCGGCGTCTCCCGCTGCACGGCGGTGAGCGCGGCGATCAGCACGCACGGCAGACCCAGCCCGACCGCCGCGCCCGACATCAGGACCATCGGGTCCGAGGGAACGGCGCGCGCCGCCACCCCGGCCGCCGTCAGCGCGATCCCGGCCGCCGCGAACCGGAGCCCGCCCAGCCGCCGCAACGCGGGGCCCGAGACCAGCCCGGCCGCCACCGAGCCGGCCCCCTGGACGGCGTAGAGCACGCCCACGTAGGCGGGGGAGTGGCCGAGCCGGTCCACGACGGCGTACAGCGTCGTGCTGCCCAGCGCGGCGAACAGCATCGTCGTACCGCCGGCGCCGACCAGCGGCCGCAGCCCCGGGTGCCCCCACAGGCGGCGCACGCCCTCCGCCGTCTCCCGCCACCAGCCGGCGCCGGAGCGGACCGGGTGCCCCTCGGCCACCCGCAGCAGGGCGCACAGTCCGGCGGCGGCCATGAAGGTGACCGCGTCGAGGCAGGCGACGGCCGGGCCGCCGCCCAGCGCGTAGAGGCCCGCCCCGGTCAGCGGGGCGGCCAGCTTCATGCCCTCCGTGGCGGTCGTGCGCAGGCCGTTGAAGTCACCGAGGAGGTCCGGGGCGAGGGCGGCGGCCACCAGGGCCGACTCGGCGGCTCCCTGGACGACACCGGCGGCGCCGTACAGGAACAGCACCGTGAACAGCAGCCACAGGCGGCCGGGCGAGCTGACGGCGAAGAGGGTGAGCAGCAGGGCGGCCAGACCCACGTTCAGGGCGACGAGCAGGGGCCGGCGGCGGCAGCGGTCGGCGAGCGTGCCGAGCGCCGGGCCCGCCACGGTGGGCGCCCACAGGGCGACCACGCACAGCGCGGCCAGGCCGTTCGAACCGGTGAGGTCCTTGACCCACACACCCGACGCCAGCCACAGCGAGGAGGTGCCGAAGGCGGACACCAGCGAGCCGGTCAGGCACAGGGCGGCGTTGCGGTCCCGCAGCACGCGGGGCACGGTGGAGGAGGTCGTCATACCCGCCCATCGTGGGTCTGAGGGGGGCGGGCGGGCATCGGGCACCTGCCTCATGCCGCGGGACGACGACGGCGGGTCTCCGCCGGACCGATGAGTTTCCCCGTGCTGTCCGGTCAGCACTCCGTACCGGTATCAGCAACCATCGAGGAGCGAGGCATGTCCGACCACCTGCTCGATCTCGGCCCTCAGGCCCGGATCGTGGCGCAGCTCGCCGAGGCCGTGACCGACGACCAGCTCGCCGCCCGCACGCCCTGTCCCGACCTGGCGGTACGCAACCTGCTGGGCCACCTGCTCGGCCTGTCCGTCGCCTTCCGCGACGCCGCCCGCAAGGAACTCGGCGCCACCACCGACACCAGCCCGGGCAGCGTCGTGCCGGACATCGGCCCCGGCTGGCGCGAGGAACTGCCCAAGGCGCTGGACGAACTCGCCGACGCCTGGCGCGACCCGGCCGCCTGGACCGGCATGACCCGCGCGGGCGGGATCGACCTGCCCGCCGAGATCGCGGGCCCGATCGCCGTCGACGAACTGGTGATCCACGCCTGGGACCTCGCCCGCGCCACCGGCCTGCCCTACAGCCCCGACCCGGCGGCCCTCGACGCGTCCCTCACCTTCCTCCGGGCCGCGGCCGCCAACCCGGAGAACAGCCCGTTCGGGCCGCCCGTCGCGGTCCCCGAGGACGCTTCGCTCCTTGACCGCGCGGTGGGCCTGAGCGGGCGGGACCCGGGGTGGCGGCCGTAGCAGCGGTCGGGCGGCCGGAGCTGCCGTCGGGACCGCCGCCGGAACCGCGGCCGGGACCGCCCCCGGCGGTGACACCGCCGTCGGCCGAGCGCCCCCCGGCGACACCCCCCGCCGACGTCAAGCGGATCGGCGGGAAACGTGCCTACGGTGGAGCATGAGCGAGATCGTCGTCGTGTACGAACTCGACCAGCCGGCGGCCGGCCACGCGCCCCCGGCCGGCGCCCCCGGCTCTCCCGGTGCTCCCGGCACGGCATGGGCGCCGCGGCGGGTGCACGCCGCGCCCGCCGCCCCCGGCAGGTCCGGCGCCGCCGGACCGCGCACCCTGTGCGGCAAGGACACCTTCGCCATGGACAAGGGCCGCCGGATGTCCGCCGAGGAACCCGAGACCCCGTGGTACCCGGCCGAGCACGCCTCCCGGGTCTGCCCCGACTGCGCGGCCGTGATGGAGACCTGACCGGTTCGTCGCACTCCCCGCTTGCGGAAATCCGCCCGATCCGGGCGTGCCGCGTCGGTAACCTCGCTCCCATGCCGCTCACCCTCACCGTTCTCGGCACCGCCTCGCCGCACCCCGCCCCGGACCGGCCCTGCTCCGGGTACCTGGTCTCCGGCGGGGGTGCCGAGGTGTGGGTGGACGCGGGGCCGGGGACGTTCGCCGCGTTGCAACGGCACACGGACCCCGCCCGGCTCACCGCGATCTGGATCTCGCACCTGCACGCCGACCACAGCGCCGACCTGCTGGCCGCCGCGTACGCCTTCGCCTTCGGCGGGATGACCCCGCCCGCGCCCGTCCCCGTCTACGCCCCGCAGGACTGCGCGCGGCGGCTGGCCGGCTTCTTCGGCCGACCGGACGTCGACTTCCTCAAGGCGGTCTTCGACTTCCGTGACCTGTACGACGGGCACGACGTCCGGCACTGGAACCTCCGCCTGACCAGCCGCGCCGTCGCCCACGACACCGAGGCGTACGGGCTGCGCGCCGAGTGCCAGGGCAGCGTGCTGGCGTACTCGGGGGACAGCGGCCCCTGCGCCGCGCTCACCGAACTCGCGGTGGGCGCCGACCTGTTCCTGTGCGAGGCGGACATCGACGCGCATTCCGGTAGCGAACAGTTCCGGCAGGTGCATCTGACCCCCGAGGACGCCGGGCGCGTCGCCCGTGACGCGCGCGTACGGGAGCTGCTCGTCACCCATGTCGGGCCGACGCTCACCCGGGAGGCGGCGACCGAGCGGGCCGCGGCCGCCTGCGGCAGGCCGACCGGCCCGGCCGTCGAGGGCGGCGTCCGCACCTTCTGAGGCGCCCGTCCCGACAACTCACCTCTGCGGTGCCCCCGTTCGGCGTCCGCTCCTTTGTCGGAAGCGTTGACGAAGCACGGTCCCCCTCCTACGGTCGTCCGCGTCGTACTTCGTACGTCATATATGAGACGCGATACGTGAGATCCGAGAGGGCCGCATGACCTCTGTGCCCATCCCGATCCCGTCCCGCACGCAGTTCGTGCTGGACGCGATCAAACACCGCATCCTGACCGGGCAGCTGGCGCCCGGACAGGCCCTGGTCGAGACGGAGCTGGCCGCGCAGTTCGGGGTGTCCAAGACCCCGGTGCGGGAGGCGCTCAAGACCCTCGCCGGGACCGGTCTGGTCGTGATGAGCCAGTACAAGGGCGTCACGGTCCGCATGGTGGACGCGGACATGGCGCGCGAGGTCCACGACGTGCGGCTGCTGCTGGAACCGGAGGCCCTGCGCCGGGCGGTGCGGCGCGGTTCCCCCCTCGACGCCGCCCGCGCCGCCCTCACCCGGGCCGACGCCGCCACCGACATCGCCGAACGTTCTCACGCCAACCGCGAGTTCCACCGCGCCCTGTACCTGCCGTGCGGCAACCCGCTGCTCGGCCGGATGCTCGACGAGGTCCGTGACCAGGCGGCCCTCGTCTCGGCCGTGGCCTGGGCCGCCGCCCCCTCCTGGGAGCGGGAGGCCGCCGAGCACCGGGAGATCCTGCGGCTCGCGCTGGACGGCGACGCGGACGGCGCCGCGGACGCCCTGCACGACCACATCGCGTCCTTCGTGCGGCGGGCTTTCCCCGAGCCCCAGCCAGAGGGAGGTCATCCATGAGCGGTGTGACGTTCGAGACCCAACGGGCGGCCCTGGCCGACGTGGTGGCCATCCCGGTGACCCCCTTCGCCGCGGACGGCTCCGTCGAGCGCGACACCCACCGGGCTCTGCTGCGCCGGCTGCTCGACGGCGGGATCACGACCCTCACCCCGAACGGCAACACGGGCGAGTTCTACGCGCTCGCCCCCGCGGAGCGGCGCCTGGTCACCGAGCTGACCGTCGAGGAGGCCGGCGACCGCGCCGCGCTCCTGGTGGGCGTGGGCCACGACCTGCCCACCGCGATCGACTCCGCCCGGCACGCCCGCGGCCTCGGCGCCCGGATGGTGATGGTCCACCAGCCCGTGCACCCCTACGTCTCGGCCGCCGGCTGGGTCGACTACCACCGGGCCATCGCCGAGGCCGTGCCCGAGCTGGGCGTGGTCCCCTACATCCGCAACGCGCGGCTGACCGGCGCCCGGCTCGCCGAACTCGCCGACCACTGCCCGAACGTGATCGGCGTGAAGTACGCCGTCCCGGACGCGGCACGGTTCGCGGCCTTCGCCCGGGACGCGGGCCTTGACCGCTTCGTGTGGGTGGCGGGCCTCGCCGAGCCGTACGCCCCCTCCTACTTCTCCGCCGGCGCCACCGGCTTCACCTCCGGACTCGTCAACGTCGCGCCGGCCGTCTCGCGGAACATGCTCGAAGCGCTCCGCTCCGGCGACTACCCGGCCGCCATGAAGGTCTGGGAGCAGGTCCGCCGCTTCGAGGAACTGCGGGCCGCCCACGGCTCCGCCGACAACGTCACCGTCGTGAAGGAGGCGCTCGCCGCGCTCGGCCTGTGCCGCAGGGACGTCCGTCCGCCGAGCCGGCCGCTGCCCGAGGAGCAGCGCGCCGAGGTCGCCGCGATAGCCGCCGGATGGTCGGTGTGAGCGCGCCCCGCAGGAGGCCGCAGGAGCTCAGGAGCCACCAGTGGTACGGCACGGACGGCCTGCGGTCCTTCAGCCACCGCGCCCGCACCCGCCAGCTCGGCTACCTGCCCGAGGAACACCTCGGCAAGCCGGTCGTCGCGATCCTCAACACCTGGTCCGACATCAATCCCTGCCACGTCCACCTGCGCGACCGGGCCCAGGCCGTCAAGCGCGGGGTGTGGCAGGCGGGCGGCTTCCCGCTGGAGTTCCCCGTCTCCACCCTCAGCGAGACCTTCCAGAAGCCCACCCCGATGCTCTACCGCAACCTGCTCGCGATGGAGACCGAGGAACTGCTGCGGTCCTACCCCGTCGACGGCGCGGTGCTCATGGGCGGCTGCGACAAGTCGACCCCCGCGCTCCTCATGGGCGCCGCCTCGGTCGACCTGCCCGCCGTGTTCGTCCCGGCCGGACCCATGCTCCCGGGCCACTGGCGGGGCGAGGTCCTCGGCTCCGGCACCGACATGTGGAAGTACTGGGACGACCGGCGGGCCGGTCTCATCGGCGACTGCGAGATGACCGAGCTGGAGAGCGGACTGGCCCGCTCGCCCGGCCACTGCATGACGATGGGCACCGCGTCCACGCTCACCGCGGCCGCCGAGGCGCTCGGGGTGACCGTGCCGGGCGCGTCCAGCATCCCCGCGGTGGACTCCGGGCACGACCGGATGGCCGCGAGAGCCGGCCTGACGATCGTCGAACTGGTCCACCGCGACCGCAGGCTGAGCAGCATCCTCACCCGTGAGGCCTTCGAGGACGCCGTCACCACCGTCCTCGGGCTCGGCGGCTCCACCAACGCCGTGATCCACCTGATCGCCATGGCGGGCCGGGCCGGGGTGAAGCTCACCCTGGACGACTTCGACCGCATCGCCCGCACCGTCCCGGTGCTCGCCGACGTCCGGCCCGGCGGACAGCGCCACCTCATGGAGGACTTCCACTTCGCCGGCGGCCTGCCCGGCTTCCTCTCCCGCATCCCCGACCTGCTCCACCTCGACCGGCCGACGGTGTCCCACGACACCCTGCGCGAGCAGCTCGACGGCGCACGGGTGCACGACGACGAGGTGATCCGCACCCGCGACAACCCGGTCGCGAGCGAGGGCGGGGTCGCCGTCCTGCGCGGCAACCTCTGCCCGGACGGAGCCGTCGTCAAGCACATCGCCGCCGAGCCCCGCCTGCTCCGGCACACCGGCCCCGCCGTCGTCTTCGACGACTACCGGACCATGCAGCGCACCATCGACGACCCCGCCCTGGGCATCACCGCCGACAGCGTGCTGGTGCTGCGCAACGCCGGACCCAAGGGCGGCCCGGGCATGCCCGAGTACGGCATGCTGCCCATCCCCGGCCACCTGCTCAAGCAGGGGGTGCGGGACATGGTGCGGATCTCCGACGCCCGCATGAGCGGCACGAGTTACGGCGCCTGCGTGCTGCACGTGGCGCCCGAGTCGTACGTCGGCGGGCCCCTCGCCCTGGTGCGCACCGGCGACCTCATCACCCTGGACGTCGACGCCCGCCGCCTCCACCTGCACGTGGACGACGCGGAGCTGGAGCGGCGCCGGGCCGCGTGGACCCCGCCGCCCGCGCGGTACGAGCGCGGCTACGGCGCCCTCTACAACGAACAGATCACCCAGGCCGACACCGGCTGCGACTTCGAGTTCCTCGCCCGCCCGGGCCAGGTCCCGGACCCGTACGCCGGCTGAGAACCCCGCGACCCGCCCGGGAGGCGCGCCACCGGGGCCGGGCGAGTCCCGGCCCCGGTCCGGCACCCCAACCTTCGGCCGCACCGCGAAGGAAGCGCGGACAGGCGGCGACGGCCACCCGGGAGGCATGGCGCGGCAACCGGACGCGCTGGAAGGGGTGCTGACGCACCGGGAGCTCCGGTAGCGCCCGAATGCACCCCGGTGCGCGAGCCGTTCGGGGGTGGCTTGATATCGATCGGGCAACGAGTCTCGCGCTACCCCTGGTGACGCGCGTAGAACACCTGTCATGCATAAATCACTGCGGATCGCGGCGGCCACCGCCGCCTGCGCCCTCGCCGGTGGCGCCCTGTACGGCGCCGGCGCGGCCACGGCCGGTCAGTCCACGGCGAACTCGACCCACGAGCCCTACAACATCGGGCTCCTGGTGAAGGACATCGACACCTACTACGGCACCACCGCCGACAGCAACGGCGTCTACCAGGCGTCCCCGGACAGCCCGTACGCCAAGGACCTCGCGCGCGTCGACGCCGACGCCCGCCGCTACATCGACAAGGCGGCGCGCAAGGCGCACCACCACGGCGAGAAGCCGGCCGTCGTCTTCGACATCGACGACACGCTGCTGCTCAGCCTCGACTACGAGAAGCGCTACAACTACACGTACAACGGCACCACCTGGGCCGACTACGTGAACAAGGCCGACCGCCCGGCCGTCTTCGGCAGCCCCGAGCTGGTCCAGTACGCCGCGTCCAAGGGCGTGACGGTCTTCTACAACTCCGGTCTCAGCGAGGCGCAGCGCACCGCCGCCGTGGAGAACCTGAAGAAGATCGGCGCCGACGTGAACCTCGACGCCGGCCACATGTTCCTCAAGGACAAGGTCAACCCGCCCGCCTACCTGGGCGACTGCGCCACCCCCGGCACCTGGACCTGCACCACCGTGCAGTACAAGGCCGGCACCCGCAAGCACATCGAGGACGACCTCGGGTACGACATCGTCGCCAACTTCGGCGACCAGTACTCGGACCTCGACGGCGGCTACGCCGACCGAACCTACAAGCTGCCGAACCCGACGTACTTCGTGTCCTGACGCTCCCCGTACGTCTGGAGCGGCCGCTGGCACCCGGCCCCCGTCACCGGCACCGTGTACGGCCTGTCCCCGGCCGTGCCGGTGGTCGCTGTACGGGAGTTCGGACGTCGTCCGGCAGAGCGAACCGGATTCCGTAACACCGGGAAAACCTGAAACGGGTGCGACAGGGGAACAATCCAGCCAGCATTCGCACACCGGCTCATCAGGCGACGAGGAGTTCGACCATGTCCGAGACACAGAAGGCGGAGCAGCGGCGGAATGCCGCGCCACCCGCCGCGAACGGCCTCGACCGGTACTTCAGAATCTCCGAACGGGGATCCACCTTCGGCCGGGAGATACGCGGCGGATTCGCCACGTTCTTCACCATGGCCTACATACTTGTCCTGAATCCGATCATCCTGGGCAGCGCCAAGGACAAGTTCGGCCACTCCCTCGACACCGGCCAACTCGTCACCGCCACCGCGCTGGTGGCCTGTGTCATGACCGTCATCATGGGCGTCGGCGGCAACCTGCCGCTCGCCATCGCCGCGGGACTCGGCCTCAACGCCGTCGTCGCCTTCCAGCTCGCGCCCCTGATGAGCTGGCCCGACGCGATGGGCCTGGTCGTCCTGGAGGGCCTCGTCATCTGCCTGCTGGTCCTCACCGGACTGCGGGAAGCGATCATGAACGCGATCCCGCAGCAGCTGAAGCAGGCCATCGGCGTCGGCATCGGCCTGTTCATCGCCTTCATCGGCTTCGTGGACGCCGGGTTCGTCAGCCGCATCCCGGACGCCGCGCACACCACCGTGCCCGTGCAGCTCGGCGCCGTCGGGCGGCTCACCGGCTGGCCCGTCCTCGTCTTCTGCCTCGGCGTGCTGCTGACCGTCGCGCTGGTCGCCCGCAAGGTGAAGGGCGCCATCCTCATCAGCATCGTGACGATGACCGTCGTCGCGATCGTCGTCGACTCCGTCGCCGACATCAAGAGCTGGGGCCTGACCACCCCGAAGGTCCCCGACAAGATCGTCGCCGCCCCGGACTTCGGACTCGTGGGCCACTTCAGCCTGTTCGGCGGCTTCGCCGAGGCCGGTGTCCTCACCGCCGTCCTGCTGGTGTTCACCCTGATCCTGTCCGACTTCTTCGACGCCATGGGCACGATCGTCGGCATCAGCGCCGAGGCCGGACTGCTCGACGACGAGGGCCAGGTGCCCGGCATCGGCCGGGTGCTGTTCATCGACGGCGCCGCCGCCGTCGCGGGCGGTGTCGGCTCCGCCTCCTCCAACACCGCCTACATCGAGTCCGCCGCCGGTGTCGGCGAGGGTGCCCGCACCGGCTTCGCCAACCTGGTCACCGGCGGCCTCTTCGGCCTCGCCCTCTTCCTCACCCCGCTGCTGACCATCGTCCCGCTGCAGGCGGCCGCGCCGGCGCTGATCGCGGTGGGCTTCCTGATGATGACCCACGTGAAGCACATCGACTGGGACCGGTACGAGATCGCCATCCCGGCGTTCCTCACCATCGCCGCGATGCCCTTCACCTACTCGATCACCGACGGCATCGGCGCGGGATTCGTGGCCTACGTGCTCATCAAGACGGTCCTCGGCAGGGCCAGGGAGGTCGACTGGCTGCTGTGGGGCGTGTCGGCGCTGTTCCTCGTCTACTTCGCGATCGACCCGGTGGAACAGGTCCTCGGGGTCAAGTGAGCGACGGGGGGCGGCCCGGCGGACCGCCCCCCCCGCGCCCGGTGCCTACGTGAGCGCCGCCCGCATCATCGCCCGGGCCACCGGCGCCGCCAGTCCGTTGCCACTGACCTCGGACCGGGCCGCGTCGGACTGCTCGACCATCACCGCGACGGCGACCTCCTTGCCGCCCGCCGCCTTGCCGTAGGAGGTGAACCAGGCGTACGGCGTCTTGCTGTTGTTCTCGCCGTGCTGCGCGGTGCCGGTCTTGCCGCCGACCGTCAGCCCGTCGATCCGCGCGTTGGTACCGGTGCCGTCCTTCACCACCGTCTCCATCGCCGACCGCAGCTGCTCGGCCGTCCCGGAGCTGACGACCTGCCGCGTGTCCGCGCCGTCGTCGTAGTCCCTCAGCGTGTCGCCGCCGCTGTCGGTGATCCGCGAGACCATGTGCGGCGAGACCAGCTTGCCGTCGTTGGCGATGGCCGCCGACACCATGGCCATCTGGAGCGGGGTCGCGGTCACGTCGAACTGCCCGATGCCCGAGAGGGCGGTCTGTGCGTCGTCCATGTGCGAGGGGTAGACGCTGGGGTAGGCCCGCACCGGCACGTCCTGCTTGTCGTCGTCGAAGCCGAACTTCTCGGCCATGGCCCGCACCTTGTCCTGCCCGAGCCGGACGGCCATCCTGGCGAAGACGTTGTTGCAGGAGTAGCGCAGGGCGACCCGGATCGGGGCGTCCGCGCAGGGAGCCGACCTGTTCTCGTTCGTCAGCGCCTTCGACGTGCCGGGCAGCGTGTACGGATCGGGGCTGTCGGTGCGCTCGTCGACGTTCTTGTACAGCCCGTCCTCCAGCGCGGCCGCCGCCACGACCAGCTTGAACGTGGAGCCGGGCGGCAGTGGCTGGCGCAGCGCCCGGTTGGTGAGCGGCTTGTCCTTGTCCGCGTTCAGCCGCTTCCAGGCCGCGCCCGCCGTGTTGGCGTCGGTGAGCTGCGCGGGGTCGTACGACGGGGTCGACACCACCGCGAGGATCCGGCCCGTCTTCGGTTCGACGGCTACGGCCGCGCCCTTGTTGCTCCCGAGCGCGTCGTAGGCCGCCTTCTGCACGGCCGGTTCGATCGTGGTGAGCACGTCACCGGGCTCGGCACGCTCCCCGGTGATCGTGTCCATGACGGTCTTGAGCTTGGTGTCCGTGCCGTTGAGCAGGTCCGCGTAGATGCCCTCCAGCTGGGTCGGGGCGTAGGCCTGCGAGGCGTAGCCCGTCACGGCCGCGTACAGTCTGCCGCTCTTGTACGTCCGCTTGTACGCGAGGTCGCCGCCCTTCGTCCGCGCCGAGCCGGTGATCGAGTTCCCGGCCACGATGATGTTCCCGAGCGGCCGTGAGTAGGTCTCGATCGCGTTCCGCCGGTTGTCGTTGTCTTCCGCGAGGGCCTTGCCGTCGTAGAACTGCACCCAGGTCGCCCTGACCAGCAGAGCGAGCACGAGCAGCAGCGCGAAGACGGACGCCCGCCTGATCGTCTTGTTCATCCCGCCCGGAAGGACGAGCGAAAGGGGGCGATCGTTCCCGTAAGCCCCCTTTTCTCATCGCGCGTTCAGGAAACCCGCCTCGTACGCGGCGATCACCGCCTGGGTCCGGTCCCGGGTGCCGGTATTGGCCGGCACGGCCGCCACGTGCGACTTCACGGTGGCGGCACCGACGTCCATGCGCCGGGCTGTCTCGACGTTCGTCGGACCGCCGGCCATGTGCCGCAGCACCTCGCTCTCCCGCCCGGTGAGCCTGCCCACCCAGGCCGGCGGCGCGGCGCCGCGGCGCGCGTGCTCCGCCGCGAGGGCCCGCAGGGCCGAACAGCAACCCCAACGCCTCGGTCTGTGCGGTGTGTTGGCGAGCCGATCCGCCAGGTGGGTGGTGGCGACGGTCGCGACGAGCGGGCCGGCGGTCATCGGTCCAGCGTAGGCGAGGCCCGGCGGGGGCCGGCCGCCCCGGGCCGCCGCGGTGGCGGAGGTCATGCCACGACGGTCCCGTACCGAGCGGGCGGCGCGCGTCCCGCGCGGCGACGCTCCTCCTCCGCCGGACGGGGGAGGAGCGCTCAGCCCTCCAGTCTCAGGATCACTTCGTCGATCTCCGCGCCGCGCCCGTTGGCGTACCCGCGGGCCCGCGCGCTCTCCCGGAAGCCGCACTTCTCCAGCACCCGCAGCGAGCCCGCGTTGTCGGCGGCGGCCCGGGCGTACAGCGGGCGTTCGGGCACCTCCACGAGCAGGGCCCGCAGGGCCGCCGTCGCCACACCGCGCCCCCAGTGGTCCCGATCGATCCAGTACGTCACCTCGCGCTCGCCGGGCTCTCCGTAGACCCCCGCGCTGCCGACCACGACACCGTCGGCGAGGACCGTGCGCAGCAGGAAGGAGCTTTCCCTGACGCGCTTCCAGCGGACGTCGAAGGCAGTGCGGTCGGCGGGGTCCTGCGGGCCGAAGGCGGCCATCCGCAGGGCCTCGGGGTCGTTCATCTGCCGGTAGAAGACCGGCAGATCGCTGTCCTCGACGGCACGCAGCGCGATCTCCATGGGGGGAGAGCCTACGCGCCTGTCCGGGCCCGGACCGGGCTCCTCAGAGCCGACGTGTCGCGAGGGTCAGCCGGTCCCTGGCGTCGAACAGCGCGTCCTTGATCATCTGTTCGTGGGCGGGCGTCAGCCGGGCCACCGGGACCGAGCAGCTGATGGCGTCGCGGGCCGGGGTGCGGTACGGGATCGCCACCCCGAAGCAGCGCAACCCCAGGGTGTTCTCCTCGCGGTCGACCGCGAAGCCCTGCTCGCGGACCTGGCGCAGTTCGTCGATCAGCTTCTCGCGGTCGGTGATCGTGTGCTCGGTGAGGGCGGGCAGCGTCTCCGGCAGCAGCTTGCGTACCTGCTCGTCGGTGTGCGTGGCGAGCAGCGCCTTGCCCAGGGAGGTGGAGTGGGCGGGCAGCCGCCGGCCCACCCGGGTGAAGGGCCGCAGGTAGTGCTGCGACTGGCGGGTGGCCAGGTAGACCACGTTCGTGCCGTCGAGGCGCGCCAGGTGGATGGTCTCCGTGGTGTCGTCGGAGAGCCGGTCGAGCGTCGGCCGGGCCGCCGCGACCACCTCGTCGCCGTCGATGTACGACGTACCCACCAGCAGCGCCCGCACCCCGATGCCGTACCGCGTGCCCGTGGCGTCCGTCTCCACCCAGCCCAGCTCCACGAGCGTGCGCAGCAGCATGTAGAGGCTGGACTTCGGGTAGCCCACCGCCTCCTGGACGGCCGCGAGCGAGTGCATGCCGGGCTTGCCGGCGAAGTACTCGAGCAACTCAACGGTCCGTACCGCGGACTTGACCTGCGCCCCGCCGCCTGTCTCGGCTGCCGACATCGCCCCTGACCCCTTCGTTCGACGAGGACCTAGATATATAGTCTCCGAGCAGCGAATTCATCATCAGAGACAGTGTTCAGTATATCGAACGCGACTGATGGTTGACCCAGGAAATGCGGCCTTACTTGGAGGGACCCGCGGTGGCAGCAGCACCAGTCTGGAGTGTCGACCCGCGCACCGGGAAGCAGCGCGAGCAGGTTGCGGTGGAGGCCACGGCCCAGGAGGTGGACGCGGCCGTCCGGGCGGCGCACGCCGCCCGCGGCGCCCTCGCCGACCGCGCCGTCCGCGCCGCCTTCCTCCGCTCGGCCGCCGCCGGCCTGGACGCGGCCGGGGACGGCCTGGTCGAGACCGCCGACGCCGAGACCGCCCTCGGACCGGTCCGGCTCACCGGCGAACTCGCCCGGACCACCTACCAGTTGCGGGCCTTCGCGGACATGGTCGACGAGGGCGCCTTCCTGGACGTCATCATCGACCACCCCGACGACACCGCCACCCCGCCCGTCCCCGACCTGCGCCGCTACAAGGTGCCGCTCGGCGTGGTGGCCGTCTACTCCGCCTCCAACTTCCCCTTCGCCTTCTCCGTGGCCGGCGGCGACACCGCGAGCGCGCTGGCCGCGGGCTGCCCGGTCGTCGTCAAGGCCCACCCCGACCACCCGGCGCTGTCCGAACTGGTCGCCGGGGTGCTGCGCCGGGCCGCCGCCGAGCACGGCGTACCCGAGGGCGTCGTCGGACTCGTGCACGGCTTCGACGCGGGCGTCGGGCTGATCGGACACCCGCTGGTGGCCGCCGCGGGCTTCACCGGTTCCGTGCGCGGCGGACGCGCCCTGTTCGACGCGGCCGCGGCGCGGCCGGTGCCGATCCCGTTCCACGGCGAGCTGGGCTCGCTGAACCCGGTCGTGGTCACCGAGGCGGCGGCCGCCGAGCGCGCGGAGGCGATCGGGTCCGGGCTGGCCGGGTCCATGACCCTGGGCGTCGGCCAGTTCTGCGTCAAGCCGGGCCTGGTGCTGGTGCCGTCCGGCGCTGCGGGCGACGGACTCGTCAAGGCGCTCACGGACGCCGTCGGCGACGCCGGGGCGGGCGTCCTCCTCGACCACCGCATGCGGGACAACTTCGTGGCGGGCGTCGCCGAGCGGGCCGGGCTGCCCGAGGTGGAGTCGCCGGTCACGCCGGGCGCGGGCGGCGAGCACACGGTCAGCGCCGGGTTCCTCACGGTGCCGGCGAGCCGGCTGGCCACGGAGGGCGCGCACGACCTGCTGCTCGAGGAGTGCTTCGGGCCGGTCACCGTGGTGGCGCGGTACGAGGACGAGGGCGAGGCGACGGCGGTCCTGTCGCGGCTGCCGGGCAACCTGACGGCGACGGTCCACCTCTCCGAGGAGGAGGCCGCGGGGCGGGGGCGGGGCGCCGAGATCCTCGCCGAGCTGACCCCGCTGGCCGGACGGGTGCTGGTGAACGGATGGCCGACCGGAGTGGCCGTGGCACCCGCGCAGCACCACGGGGGGCCGTACCCGGCCACGACGTCCACGTCCACCTCCGTGGGCGGTACCGCCATCGAGCGGTGGCTGCGGCCGGTCGTCTACCAGAACGCGCCCGAGGCGCTGCTGCCCGCGGAACTGCGCGACGACAACCCGCTCGGCCTCCCGCGGCGCTTCAACAAGGTCCTGGAACGCTAGGGCCTGTTGCGGAAGTGGCCCTGGGCGCCCCCGGCCCCTCTGCGAGAATCCGCCGATGGACACAGAGCTTCCCGAACTCCCCTTCCCCTTGCGGACCTACGGCCCCGACGGCCACTGGTCCCACGAGGACGGCGTGCTGACCGGATGGGCCGGACCCCGGCAGGACCGGTTCGTCACGCCCACCGGTGAGGCCCTGGATCCCGCCTCCGACGCGCCCCGGCTGCTCGGGGCGCCCGAGGGCGACTTCCAGCTGATCGCCCGCGTCACCGTCGGGTTCAACGCGTCCTTCGACGCCGGGGTGCTCTACGTCCACGTCGGCGAACGCGCCTGGGCCAAGCTCTGCCTGGAGTACTCCCCGGACGTGCCCACCGTCTGCACGGTGGTCACCCGGGGACACTCCGACGACGCCAACTCCTTCACCGTGCACGGGAGTTCCGTGTGGCTGCGGATCAGTCGCACCGGACGGACCTTCGCCTTCCACGCCTCACGGGACGGCGCACGCTGGACCTTCGTCCGGCTGTTCACGCTGGGCGGGGAGAAGGAGACCGGAGCCGCGCTCGTCGGCTTCATGGCCCAGTCGCCGCTGGGCGAGGGCTGCGTGGTCACCTGGGACCACATCGAGTTCCGGCCCGCCTGGCCGAGCGACCTGCGGGACGGAAGCTGAGCGAACCGGACCGGGCCGGGCCGGAGCACGCCCGGCCCGGCCCGGCCGGAACCGGAGCCGAGCACCCCCGCGTCCTTGCTCCCATGATCAGTGACCGCCTGAACGACGCTCTGGTGATCCGCACCGCCGTGCCCGCGGAGGCCGAGGTCATCGCCGATCTGCACATCCGGGCCCGCTCGACGTACTACCCGGACGGCGTGCCCCGGGCCGACGTCGACTGGGCCGAGGCGTGGCGCGGCTCCATCGAGCGCCCGGACGGCCATGTGCTGTGCGCGGTGGAGCGGGGCCGGATCGTGGGCATCGCCTCCTTCCGCACCCCGGACGGCGCCACCGCCCGGACGGTGAAGCTGTTCCAGTTCCATGTGGACCCCGGCCACTGGCGGGCCGGCATCGGTACGGCCCTGCACGCGGCCTGTGTGGAGGAGTGGCGGGCCGACGGCAGGCGCACGGCCGTCCTCGACGTGCACGTGGACAACCGGCGCGCCCAGGCCTTCTACGCCCGCCAGGGCTGGACCCCCGACCCGGAGAACCCGCCCGCCGACGGCGACCACCACCTCTACCTGCGCTTCTCCGTGCCCGGGGAATGAACCCCGCTGTTTGAACGTTCACGTACCGGGCGGAGACGGTCTTCGCCCGGTACGACCTCGTACGACCTGGAGAAGAGCCGAGAGCATGCGCGTCGAGATCTGGACGGACATCGCCTGTCCCTGGTGCTATGTCGGAAAAGCCCGGTTCGACAAGGCGCTCGCCGCCTTCCCGCACCGCGACCAGGTCGAGGTGGTGCACCGCTCCTTCGAGCTGGACCCCGGCCGCGCCAAGGGCGACGTCCAGCCGGTCATCACCATGCTCACCCGCAAGTACGGCATGAGCGAGGCGCAGGCCCAGGCCGGCGAGGACAACCTCGGGGCCCAGGCGGCCGCCGAGGGACTGGACTACCGCACCCGGGGCCGCGACCACGGCAACACCTTCGACATGCACCGCCTGCTGCACCTCGCCAAGGAGCACGGCCGGCAGGACCAGCTCGTCCAGGGCTTCTACCGGGCCAACTTCGCCGAGGAGCGTTCCGTCTTCACCGAGGGCGACGAGCGCCTGGTGGAGCTGGCCGTCGAGGCGGGGCTGGACGCCGAGACCGTCCGCGCGGTCCTCGCCGACCCCGACGCCTACGCCGACGAGGTCCGCGCCGACGAGCGCGAGGCCGCCCAGCTCGGCGCGAACGGCGTGCCCTTCTTCGTCCTCGACCGCGCCTACGGCGTCTCCGGCGCGCAGCCGACCGAGGTCTTCACCCAGGCGCTGACCCGGGCGTGGGGCGAGCGCTCCCCGCTGAAGCTGGTCCAGCAGGGCGGCTCCGAGGATGGCACGGCCTGCGGCCCGGACGGGTGTGCGGTGCCCCAGCACTGAGAAACAGCAGGTCGGCGCGGATGTATAAGGGTTCCTGAGAGGTTCCGCGTAAGAATTCGCAATGGACGGCCGGTTCGCGGAGCCGCACAGTGGTTCGCATGGAGACCACGGAGACGTTCGAGAGCCTCGTCCGCGCCGAGTTCGCCCCCGCCGGCACCTATCTCAACACCGCGAGCAACGGCCTGCTGCCGGCCCGCACCGTCGCCGCCCTCCACGAGGCGGCGCTGCTGCGGGCCGCGGGCCGGCCGCTGACCCCGCTGTTCGAGGACGTGGAGGCCTGCCGGGCCGCGTACGCCCGGCTCGCCGGGGTCCCGGCGAGCCGGGTCGCGGCGGGCGCCTCGGTCGCCGCGCACACCGGGGTGATCGCCGCCTCGCTGCCCGCCGGCGCCGAAGTCCTCACCGCGGAGGCCGACTTCACCTCCGTGCTGAACCCGTTCCACGTCCGCGGCGACCTCAAGGTGCGCGCGGTCCCGCTGGAGCGCCTCGCCGAGTCCGTCCGCCCGGGCACCGCCCTGGTCGCGGTCAGCGCGGCCCAGTCCGCCGACGGACGCGTCGCCGACCTGGCCGCGCTGCGCGAGGCGGCCCGGGAGCACGGCGCCCGCACCTACGTCGACCACTCCCAGGCCGCCGGCTGGCTGCCCGTCGACGCGGGCGCCCACGACTTCACCGCCACCGTCTCCTTCAAGTGGCTGCTCGGCCCGCACGGAGCCGCCTTCCTCACCGTGCCCGAGGACTTCGGCGGGCTGACCCCGGTGCTCGCCGGCTGGGTCGCGGGCGAGGCGCCGTGGGACAGCTGCTACGGGCCGGTCACCGAACTCGCGCGTTCCGCACGGCGGTTCGACCTCACCCACGCCCTGTTCAGCTACGCCGGACTGCGCCGCTCCCTCGAACTGATCGAGGAGCTGGGGGTGACCGCCGTCCACGCGCACGCCGTGGCCCTGGCCGACCGGTTCCGGGCCGGGCTCGCGGACCTCGGGCACGAGCCGGTGCCCGCCCCCGGCTCGGCGATCGTCTCGGTGCCGGGACTCGGCTCCCGCCAGCCGGCGCTGAGCAGGGCGGGCATCGAGCTGTCCGACCGCGCGGGCAGCCTGCGTGCGGCCTTCCACCTGTACAACACGCCCGCCGACGTGGACCGCCTGCTGGACGCGCTGTCCCGCTGACACGCCCGGGGGGGGGGGGGGGGGGGCCCCCCCCGGGGCGGGGGGGGGGGGGGCGGGGGGCGCCCCCCCCCCCCCCCCCCCCCCCCAGGC
>NZ_JAJSZC010000165.1:0-17951 GCF_036815105.1 Streptomyces sp. IBSBF 3136 | reverse complement strand
CCCGCGGGGCGAGCACGGGGAACACGGGGGGAGCACAGGGAGCGGGACTGGTGGACCGGGGGGTCCGTCCAGTCCCGTTTCGCGTTCCCCGGCCGTCCCGCCCCGGCCGGCCCCGTCATGTCATGCCACGGTCCGCTGCCGGCTCTGTCGTCCCGCCGCTGCCGCCGCCAGCCGGCCCAGGGCCTCGTCGCGGTCGCAGGGGTGAGCGCCCAGGGAGACCTGGCGGGCCACGATCGACCGCTCGGTGCGCATCAGCCGCCAGCCGCGCCGCAGCAGGAACGGCACCGACTTGCGGCCCTCCCGCAGATCCCGCAGGAAACGCCGGCGGAAGGTGGTGAACGGACCGCGGCTCAGGCACAGCGCGTCGGCCAGCAGGCCCCGTTCACGGCAGCGTTCCACGATCTCCGCGGCGAAGATGCCCTCCGCGATGAACAGCGGGGTACGCCCGATGCGCAGTGTCTCCTCGCCGGTACGGGCGCTGAGTGAGATGTCGTAGACCGGGACCGGCGTCGAACCCGTGGCGCACAGCCGGGCGATGGCCTCGACCGCGACGTCCGCGTCCCAGGACTCCGGGTGGTCCCAGTCGATGTCCGAACTCCCCTCGACCAGGGGCAGAGTCGGGTCGCCGGCTTCCTTGTAGAAGTCGTCCAGGCGCAGCACGGGGAGCCCGGAACGGGCGGCGACGAGGGACTTGCCCGAGCCCGAGGGGCCGCACAGCAGCACGACACGGGCGGGGGCCGGGAGATGAATGCTCACGGAACACCAGTTTGAAGCATGGTGAGCGCCCTGCCGACCCCGCGGGTCGGCTTTTGAGCGTGAGTCTCACCTCAACTACCCTTCGTGTCGACATCCTTACCCTGCGCACCAGAAGGTGGCACCAGAGATGGCCCGACACACTTCCTCCCCGCACCCCGTGGCGCAGCGCGCCCTCATCGCCCTGGCCACCGCCACGGCGGCCCTGGGAGCGGGCGCGGCCACGGCGCACGCGGACGCGTCCGGTCAGCCCCTGGAGGTGCCCTGGCGGCCCACCTCGCTCGGCCACATCGACCCGCAGGCCGGACTGACGGCGCTCACCGGCACGGTCGGCTACGTCACCGGGCCGGTCACGGGCCTCAAGCCCAACCCGCTCGCCGGGACCGGTGTCGACCCGCTGGACAACGGGGTCGGCACCCGGGTCGCCGACTTCAAGCCGGTCACCTCGCAGGCCCTGACCCGGCCGGTGGCCGAGGCCGAGTCGCTCGGCGCGCTGCCGGTGGTGGGTCAGGTGACCGGGCTGCTCGGCGGCGGCGCGGGCGCGCCGCTGGGCTGACCGGCGACGGCCTCGCGCGGCAGACGCGTCGGAGAGCCGGACGAGAGCTGTACGACAGAGAGGTACGAGAGAGCCGCGCCGCCCCCGGACGGAGGGGTGGCGCGGCTCTCGTCCGTGGAGGCCCGGCTCAGTAGGAGGAACCGGAGGCGCCCAGCGACCCCGTGGGGTGCCAGACCGTCTTGGTCTCCAGGAACGCCGTGAGGCGCTCCGTGCCGGGCGTCTCGAAGTAGTCCACAGGCTGTGGACGAAGGACGCGCTTGAGGTTGTCCGCCGCCGCGATCTCCAGCTCCTTCGCCAGCACCTCGTCGGCGCCCGCGAGGTCGATCGCGTTGACGTCCTGGTGCGCGGCGAGCGGGGCCGCGATCTCCGCCGTACGGCCGGACAGGACGTTGACGACCCCGCCGGGGACGTCCGAGGTGGCCAGCACCTCGCCCAGCGACAGGGCGGGCAGCGGGGCCTTCTCGGAGGCCACGACGACCGCGGTGTTGCCCGTGGCGATCACCGGGGCGAGCACCGAGACCAGTCCGAGGAAGGACGACTCCTGCGGGGCCACCACGGCGACCACGCCGGTCGGCTCCGGGGAGGACAGGTTGAAGTACGGGCCCGCCACCGGGTTGGCGCCGCCGACCACCTGGGCGATCTTGTCCGTCCAGCCCGCGTACCAGACCCAGCGGTCGATCGTGGCGTCCACGACCGCGGCCGCCTTCGACTTCGACAGGCCCTCGGCGTCCGCGACCTCCCGGACGAACTGGTCCCTGCGGCCCTCCAGCAGCTCCGCGACGCGGTACAGGACCTGGCCGCGGTTGTAGGCGGTCGCGCCGGACCAGCCGCCGAACGCCTTGCGCGCGGCCACGACCGCGTCACGGGCGTCCTTGCGGGAGGACTGGGGGGCGTTGGCCAGCCACTTGCCCTTCGAGTCGGTCACCTCGTACACCCGGCCGCTCTCGGAACGCGGGAACTTCCCGCCGACGTACAGCTTGTAGGTCTTGAAGACAGAAAGTCGCTCAGACATCGAGGTACGCCTCCAGGCCGTGGCGGCCGCCCTCGCGGCCGAAGCCCGACTCCTTGTAACCGCCGAACGGCGAGGTCGGATCGAACTTGTTGAACGTGTTGGACCAGACGACACCGGCGCGGAGCTTGTTCGCGACGGCCAGGATCCGGGAGCCCTTCTCGGTCCAGATGCCCGCCGACAGGCCGTACTGCGTGTTGTTCGCCTTGGCGACGGCCTCGTCCGGCGTGCGGAAGGTGAGGACCGAGAGCACCGGGCCGAAGATCTCGTCGCGGGCGATGGTGTGCGCCTGGGTGACGTTGGTGAACAGCGTCGGGGCGAACCAGTAGCCGGAGGTGGGGAGTTCACACGCGGGCGACCAGCGCTCGGCGCCCTCGGCCTCGCCGCGCTCCGCGAGCGTGGTGATCCGGGCCAGCTGCTCGGCGGAGTTGATCGCGCCGATGTCGGTGTTCTTGTCCAGCGGGTCGCCGAGGCGCAGCGTGGACAGCCGGCGCTTGAGGGCGTCCAGCAGCTCGTCCTGGATCGACTCCTGGACGAGCAGGCGGCTGCCCGCGCAGCAGACCTGGCCCTGGTTGAAGAAGATGCCGGTGACGATGCCCTCGACCGCCTGGTCGATCGGCGCGTCGTCGAAGACGATGTTGGCGCCCTTGCCGCCCAGTTCCAGGGTGAGCTTCTTGCTCGTGCCCGCGACCGTGCGGGCGATCTCCTTGCCGACGGCCGTGGAGCCGGTGAAGGCGACCTTGTTCACGTCCGGGTGCGCGACGAGCGCGGCACCCGCGTCCCCGTAGCCCGGGAGGATGTTGACGACGCCCTTGGGCAGGCCGGCCTGGCGGCAGATGTCCGCGAAGAACAGCGCGGACAGCGGGGTGGTCTCGGCGGGCTTGAGGACGACCGTGTTGCCGGTCGCGAGGGCCGGGGCGATCTTCCACGCCAGCATCAGCAGCGGGAAGTTCCACGGGATGACCTGGCCGGCCACCCCGAGCGGCCGCGGACTCGCGCCGAAGCCGGCGTGGTCCAGCTTGTCGGCCCAGCCCGCGTAGTAGAAGAAGTGCGCGGCGACCAGCGGGAGGTCCGCGTCGCGGGTCTCCTTGATCGGCTTGCCGTTGTCCAGCGTCTCCAGGACCGCCAGCTCACGGCTGCGCTCCTGGACGATGCGGGCGATGCGGAACAGGTACTTCGCGCGCTCTGAGCCCGGCAGCGCCGACCACTTCTCGAACGCCTTGCGGGCGGCCCGGACGGCACGGTCCACGTCCTCGGCGCCGGCCTGCGCGACCTCCGACAGCACCTCCTCGGTGCTCGGCGAGACGGTCTTGAAGACCTTGCCGTCGGCCGCCTCCACGAACTCGCCGTCGATGAACAGGCCGTAGGAGGGGGCGATGTCGACGACCGAGCGGGACTCGGGTGCCGGTGCGTACTCGAATGCGGATGCCATGGTGATCAGTCCACCGTCACGTAGTCGGGGCCGGAGTAGCGGCCGGTGGCCAGCTTCTGACGCTGCATGAGCAGGTCGTTCAGCAGCGAGGAGGCGCCGAAGCGGAACCAGTGGTTGTCCAGCCAGTCCTCGCCCGCGGTCTCGTTGACCAGGACCAGGAACTTGACCGCGTCCTTGGTGGTGCGGATGCCGCCGGCGGGCTTGACGCCGACCTGGACACCGGTCTGCGCCCGGTAGTCGCGCACCGCCTCCAGCATCAGCAGGGTGTTGGCGGGGGTGGCGTTGACCGCGACCTTGCCGGTGGAGGTCTTGATGAAGTCCGCGCCCGCCAGCATGCCCAGCCAGCTCGCCCGGCGGATGTTGTCGTACGTCGACAGCTCGCCGGTCTCGAAGATGACCTTCAGCCGGGCGTCCGTCCCGCAGGCCTCCTTCACGGCGACGATCTCGTCGTACACCTTCAGGTACTTGCCCGCGAGGAACGCGCCCCGGTCGATGACCATGTCGATCTCGTCGGCGCCCGCGGCGACGGCGTCGCGCACGTCGGCCAGCTTCACGTCGAGGGCGGCGCGGCCGGCCGGGAAGGCGGTGGCGACCGAGGCGACCTTCACGCCCGAGCCGGCGACGGCCTCCTTGGCGGTGGCCACCATGTCCGGATACACGCACACCGCGGCCGTGGCCGGGGTGGTGCGGTCCGTCGGGTCGGGGTGGACCGCCTTGGCGCCGAGCGCCCGGACCTTGCCCGGGGTGTCCGCGCCTTCCAGCGTCGTCAGGTCGACCATCGAGATGGCGAGGTCGATGGCGTACGCCTTCGCGGTGGTCTTGATGGAACGGGTGCCGAGAGAGGCGGCGCGCGCCTCCAGGCCGACCGCGTCGACGCCGGGCAGCCCGTGGAGGAAGCGGCGCAGCGTGCTGTCGGACGCGGCGACGTCAGCGAGAGCATGAGCTGTGGATGCAGAGGTGGGCATGGTCACCAGACGAGCATATCTACGCGCGTAGCGGATGTATACCCCGGGGAACCGGAAAAGAAGGTTCCGGGCGGCGCGCGGCGTGCCCCGGCCCACACGCCCGGCCGGGTCGGCCGTGGTCCGGGGGCGTGGGGCAGAATCGGGAGCATGACGACCCCGGACCACCAGTCACCCGCGCCACAGCCCCCGGCGTCCACCGCGAGGGACCTGATCTACCGCTCACCCCTGGCGCTGGTGGCCGGTGTGCTGCTGCTCGTGCTCGTCGGCTGGCTGGGCATCGACGCGCTGATCGGCGGACACGGGCGCACCCCCTGGTTCGCGCTCGCCGGGCTGATCCTCCTCGTCCCGCTCGTGACCGCCTTCACGCTGCGCCCGGCGGTGTTCTCCGGCGAGGACCGGCTGCGGGTCCGCAACCCGTTCCGCTCGGTCAGCCTGCCCTGGGGCGAGGTCGCCTCCGTGCGCTCCGGCTACACCAACGAGGTCGTCGCCAACTCCGGCACCAAGTACCAGCTCTGGGCCATCCCCGTCTCGCTGCGCGACCGCAAGAAGGCGGCACGCCGGCAGAGCAAGGCGGACCGGCCCGGCCGATCCGGCGGTTTCGGGCTGTTCGGCGGCCTCGGCGCCGGCGACCACGACGGCCCCACCCGAGCCGAGTCCGACCGGATCGTCGACGACCTCCGCACCACCATGGAACGGCGCGGCAAGGCCCGCTCGGCCCAGGGCGAGGTCACCGTGCGCTGGGCGTACGAGGTGATCGCCCCCACGATCGCCGGAGCGGTCCTCCTGCTGGTCCTGCTGGCCACGGGCTGAGCCTCCGCGCCGGCGGCGCGGGCCTGGCCCCACCCGGCGCTGGGCTGCCCCTGGCCGGGGCCGCGGCGGCCCTGGGGACGGCTGTGCGCCGGTGCCCGCGGGGACGCGTGAGGAGAAGCCCACAGGGGGCGCCCCGGTGGGCCGGGGCGCCCCCTGCGGGCTTGGTGTCTCAGATGCCTGCCGCTGACGACAGGTCGCGCTTGACCGCCGTGAGGAGTTCGCTCGCGCGGGCGTGGGCGGCCGGGAGGTCGGCATGGGCGGTGACCGGGACGACGACCTCCAGGTAGCACTTGAGCTTGGGCTCGGTGCCGCTGGGGCGGACGATGACCCGGGCGCCGTCGAGGGTGTAGCGCAGGCCGTCGGTCGGCGGCAGCCGGTCCGTGCCCCGGGTGAGGTCCTCGGCGCGGGTGATGGCCAGGCCCGCCAGCTCGGTCGGCGGCTGCTCGCGCAGGCGGCGCATCGCCTCCGAGATGACGGAGAGGTCCTCGACCCGCACCGACAGCTGGTCGGTGGCGTGCAGGCCGTGCTCCACCGCGAGGTCGTCGAGGAGGTCGAGGAGGGTGCGGCCCTGCTCCTTGAGCACCGAGGCCAGCTCGGTGATCAGCAGCGCGGCGGTGATGCCGTCCTTGTCCCGGACGCCCTCCGGGTCCACGCAGTAACCGAGGGCTTCCTCGTAGCCGTAGCGCAGGCCGTCCACACGGGCGATCCACTTGAAGCCGGTCAGGGTCTCCTCGTACGGCAGCCCCGCCTTGTCCGCGATCCGGCCGAGCAGCGAGGAGGAGACGATCGACTCGGCGAAGGTGCCGGTGGCGCCGCGCCGGACCAGGTGGGCGGCGAGCAGCGCGCCGACCTCGTCGCCGCGCAGCATGCGCCAGTCGCCGCCGTCCTTGACGGCCACCGCGCAGCGGTCGGCGTCGGGGTCGTTGGCGATGACGAGGTCCGGGTCGGTGGCGCGGGCCCGCGCGAACGCCAGGTCCATCGCCCCCGGCTCCTCCGGGTTCGGGAAGGCGACCGTCGGGAAGTCGGGGTCCGGGTCGGCCTGCTCGGCGACCAGCACCGGCTCGGGGAAGCCGGCGCGGGCGAAGGCCGCCACCAGGACGTCCCGGCCGACGCCGTGCATCGCCGTGTAGACCGTGCGGGCGGTGCGCGGGGAACCGGCGTCGAGGACGGCGTCGGTACGGGCCAGATAGGCATCGAGGACCGCGTCGTCCAGGGTCTGCCAGCCGGACTCCGGGCGGGGCACGTCGTGCAGCGAGGCGATCGCGTCGATCTCGGCGGCGATCCCCGCGTCCGCCGGCGGGACGATCTGGGAGCCGTCGCCGAGGTACACCTTGTAGCCGTTGTCCCGGGGCGGGTTGTGGCTGGCGGTGACCTCGACGCCGGCCACGGCGCCGAGGTGCCGTATGGCGAAGGCCAGGACGGGGGTGGGGAGCGGGCGGGGGAGCACGGCCGCGCGCAGGCCGGCGCCGGTCATGACGGCGGCGGTGTCCCGGGCGAAGTCGGCGGACTTGTGACGGGCGTCGTAGCCGATGACGACGAGCCCGGCGTCCGCGCCGCCGTGCGGGGTGCCGTTCTTCTTCAGGTAGGCGGCCAGACCGGCGGCGGCGCGGATGACGACGCCCCGGTTCATGCGCATCGGGCCCGCGCCGAGCTCGCCCCGCAGACCGGCGGTGCCGAACTGGAGCGTGCCGCCGAACCGGGCGGACAGCTCCGCCGTGTCACCGGCGTCGATCAGCTTGGCCAGCTCCTCGCGGGTCTCCGGGTCCGGGTCCTCGGCGAGCCAGGTCTGCGCCCTGCTGATGAGATCGTCGTGCACCTTGGGATCAACCTCTCCTAGTCTCCGCTGAGGGCTCCGCCCCCAGACCCCCGTTTCGCCCGCCGGTCCACGAGACGGGCGGGCCGAGCGGGGCCGCCTACAGCTTGCCCAGCACCTGGCCCAGCAGCTCGCCCATCCGCGCCGCCGAGTCGCGGCCCGCCTGGAGGACCTCCTCGTGGTTGAGGGGCTCGCCGGTCATGCCCGCCGCCAGGTTGGTCACGAGGGAGATGCCCAGCACCTCGGCGCCGGCCTCGCGGGCGGCGATCGCCTCCAGCACCGTGGACATGCCGACCAGGTCGGCGCCGATGACACGGGCCATGCGGATCTCGGCCGGGGTCTCGTAGTGCGGGCCGGGGAACTGCGCGTAGACGCCCTCCTCCAGGGAGGGGTCGATCTCCTTGCACAGGGCGCGCAGGCGCGGCGAGTACAGGTCCGTCAGGTCGACGAAGTTGGCGCCGACGATCGGGGAGGTCGCCGTCAGGTTGATGTGGTCGCTGATCAGCACCGGCTGACCGGGGCGCATGCCCTGACGCAGACCGCCGCAGCCGTTGGTCAGCACGACGGTCTTGCAGCCGGCGGCCACGGCCGTGCGGACGCCGTGCGCGACGGCGGCGACGCCACGGCCCTCGTAGTAGTGCGTGCGGCCCAGGAAGACGAGGGCGCGCTTGTCACCGAAGGCGTACGAGCGGACCTTGCCGCCGTGCCCCTCGACCACCGGCGGCGGGAAGCCGGGCAGCTCGGTGACCTGGAACTCGGCGTCGGGTGCGCCCAGGGCGTCGACGGCCGGAGCCCAGCCGGAGCCCATCACGAGGGCGACGTCGTGGGTCTCGGCGCCGGTCAGTTCGCGCAGGCGCGCGGCGGCGGCGTCGGCGGCGGCGTAGGGGTCGCCCTGGATGTCGTCCGGAAGAAGAGATGCGTTCACGCCGAAGAGGGTAGCCGGTCTTCGCCTACGCGCGTAGACCACAGAGCGCACGGGTTGGCGATCGTTGTCTTGTCGTTTCCGACGAGCAGCCCGCCCGGCGCCCCTCAGCAGGGCCGCTTGCGCAGTTCCATCACGTAGTCGTGGGGTGCCCCGGCCGACTCGGCGGCGTCCGCGACCTCGCCCAGGTAACGGGCCGAGGGCAGGCCGCCCTCATAGGCGTTCAGCACGTAGGCCCAGGCCGACTCCTCGCCGTCCAGGGTGTGCACCCGCACCCGCATGCGCCGGTAGATGCCGAGGCCGGTGCCCTCCCACCGGTCCAGGGACTCCTCGTCCATGGGCGCGATGTCGTACAGGCCGACGAAGACCTGCTCCCCGGGCGCCTCGACGATCGTCGCCAGCGCGCCCTCCCAGCCGAGCTGCTCGCCGCCGAAGGTCAGCCGCCAGCCGTTCAGCCAGCCGATGGCGCGCAGCGGCGAGTGCGGGGCGCGGCGGGACATCAGGCGCGCGTCGAGGTTGCCGGCGTAGGCGGCATAGAGCGACATGGGGAGAGGGTACGGCAGCGGCGGCGGGCGTCCCCCGGGTCCCGGCGCCGGGCCGCCCGCCGCCCCCCGGGCAGTAGCACCTTGAAGCGTGCGGGACAATGGGGTACGTGACTCGGATCGTGATCATCGGTGGCGGACCCGGCGGATACGAGGCGGCCCTGGTGGCCGCCCAGCTCGGCGCGGAGGTGACCGTCGTCGACTGCGACGGTCTGGGCGGAGCGTCGGTGCTGACCGACTGCGTGCCGTCGAAGACCCTTATCGCTACGGCCGAGGTGATGACCACCTTCGACTCCTCCTACGAGGAGCTGGGGATCATCGTCGCGGACGACACCCCGCCGCTGGAGCAGGCGGCCCGGGTGGTCGGCGTGGACCTGGGCAAGGTCAACCGCCGGGTGAAGCGGCTGGCGCTCGCGCAGTCGCACGACATCACCGCCTCGGTCACCCGCGCGGGCGCACGGGTCATGCGCGGCCGTGGCCGGCTCGACGGCATGCAGGCCCTCGACGGCTCCCGCAAGGTCGTCGTCACCGCGGCCGACGGCAGCGAGGAGACCCTCACCGCCGACGCCGTCCTCCTCGCCACCGGCGGCCACCCGCGCGAGCTGCCCGACGCCCAGCCCGACGGCGAGCGCATCCTCAACTGGACCCAGGTCTACGACCTCACCGAGCTGCCGGAAGAGCTGATCGTGGTCGGCTCCGGCGTCACCGGTGCCGAGTTCGCCGGCGCCTACCAGGCGCTGGGCTCGAAGGTCACCCTCGTCTCCTCCCGCGACCGGGTGCTGCCGGGCGAGGACCCGGACGCCGCCGCCGTGCTGGAGGACGTCTTCCGGCGCCGCGGCATGAACGTCATGGCCCGCTCCCGCGCGCAGTCCGCCAAGCGCGTCGGCGACCGGGTCGAGGTGACCCTGGCCGACGGGCGCGTCATCACCGGCTCGCACTGCCTCATGGCGGTCGGCGCCATCCCGAACAGCGCCGGGCTCGGCCTGGAGGAGGCCGGCGTCAAGGTGCGCGAGTCCGGGCACATCTGGACCGACAAGGTGTCCCGGACCACCGCTCCGGGCGTGTACGCGGCCGGCGACGTCACCGGCGTCTTCGCGCTCGCCTCGGTGGCGGCGATGCAGGGACGTATCGCCATGTACCACTTCCTCGGCGACGCGGTGGCCCCGCTGAACCTGAAGACCGTCTCCTCCAACGTCTTCACCGACCCCGAGATCGCCACCGTCGGCTACAGCCAGAGCGACGTGGACGGGGGCAAGATCGACGCCCGGGTGGTGAAGCTGCCTCTGCTCCGCAACCCGCGCGCCAAGATGCAGGGCATCCGGGACGGCTTCGTGAAGATCTTCTGCCGGCCGGGCACGGGCATCGTCGTGGGCGGTGTGGTGGTCGCGCCGCGCGCCTCGGAACTCATCCACCCCATCTCGATCGCTGTCGACAACAATCTGACGGTCGAGCAGATCGCGAACGCCTTCACGGTGTACCCGTCCCTGTCGGGGTCGATCGCGGAGGTGGCACGGCAGTTGCACACGCGTAAGGCAGGCGTCGAGGCCTGAGCCCGAGGGCCCGACTTCCCGCTGGTCACGGGGAGTTGTCGAGCATGCGTGCGGCATAGGCGGGGAGACTAGGCCTTATACCACTCCCCGCCCTACCGTGCGAACAACTTCTGTTATTCGGCGCAAACTGCTGAAACCAGACGGTCGTTGGGGTTACTGTCAGTTTCGTGTTCGCTGCAGAACGTCGCCAATTGATCCTCGAAATGGTGCGAGCGAACGGGGCCGTGTCGCTCCGTGAACTCGCCCGCGTCGTCCAGACCTCCGAAGTGACCGTACGGCGGGACGTGCGCGCACTGGAGGCAGAAGGACTCCTCGACCGCCGGCACGGCGGTGCGGTACTGCCGGGCGGGTTCACGCGGGAGTCCGGCTTTCCGCAGAAATCCCATCTCGCGACCGCCGAGAAGACGGCCATCGCCGACCTCGCCGCGGGCCTCGTCGAAGAAGGCGAGGCCATCGTGGTCGGGGCGGGCACCACCACGCAGGAGCTGGCACGCCGGCTCGCCCGGGTACCCGGGCTGACCGTTGTCACCAACTCCCTGCTGGTGGCCCAGGCGTTGGCCCATGCCAACCGGGTGGAGGTCGTGATGACCGGCGGCACCCTGCGCGGCTCCAACTACGCCCTGGTCGGCTCCGGCGCCGAACAGTCCCTCCAGGGGCTGAGAGTGTCCAAGGCCTTCCTCTCGGGCAGCGGTCTGACCGCGGAGCGGGGCCTGTCCACGTCCAACATGCTCTCGGCGTCCGTCGACCGGGCACTGGTGCAGGCCGCCGCCGAGGTCGTGGTCCTCGCCGACCACACCAAGCTGGGCACGGACACGATGTTCCAGACCGTGCCGACCGATGTCATCACCCGGCTGGTCACCGACGAGCCGCCCCCGCACGACGACCGCGCCGGCACCGAGCTGCAGGCGCTCGCGGACCAGGGGGTGCAGATCGCCGTGGCCGGGGCGAGCAGTCCTCCGGGGGGTGAGCAGGTCCCGGCACGGCGTCCGCTGCCGGGGCCGCGACGGGGGCAGGGCGGACTGCGCGGGATGCTGGGCGAGCAGCCGGCCGGGGTCGAGCGGGGGCGCGTCGCCGATCTGCGGCGACGCTAGCGGGATCCGGGAGGGCTCTCGGAGGGTTGCCGGGGCGCCTTCACGCCGCAGGGGCCGGGTGCTCCGGCGGCAGCGGGCTCCTGGTGGTGGCCCGCGCGGTTCCCCGCGCCCCTGAGGACGGCCGCCGGGCCGCACAAGGCGAACGCCCGGCAGACCATGCGTCCACCGGGCGTCGCGGGAGTACCTGCCGTCAGTCCTTGATCTCGCAGATCGCCGCGCCCGACGTGACCGACGCGCCGACCTCGAAGTTGAGGCCCTTGATGGTGCCCGCCTTGTGGGCGTTGAGGGGCTGCTCCATCTTCATGGCCTCCAGGACGACGACCAGGTCGCCCTCCTTGACCTCCTGGCCCTCCTCCACGGCCACCTTCACGATGGTGCCCTGCATCGGGGACGCCAGCGTGTCACCGGAGGCCACCGGGCCGGACTTCTTGGCCGCGCGCCGCTTGGGCTTGGCGCCGGCGGCGAGGCCGGTACGGGCCAGCGACATGCCGAGCGAGGACGGGAGGGAGACCTCCAGGCGCTTGCCGCCGACCTCGACGACGACCGTCTCGCGGCCCGTCTCCTCGTCCGCCTCCACGTCGGCCGGGGCGGCGAAGGGCTTGATCTCGTTCACGAACTCGGTCTCGATCCACCGGGTGTGGACCTTGAACGGCTCGGTGGAGCCGGTCAGCTCCGGGGCGAACGCCGGGTCCCTGACCACCACGCGGTGGAACGGGATCGCGGTGGCCATGCCCTCGACCTGGAACTCCTCCAGGGCGCGAGAGGCCCGCTCCAGGGCCTCCTTGCGGGTGCGGCCGGTGACGATGAGCTTGGCGAGCAGCGAGTCCCAGGCGGGGCCGATCACGCTGCCGGACTCCACGCCCGCGTCCAGGCGGACGCCCGGGCCCGACGGCGGGTCGAAGGTGGTGACCGTGCCGGGGGCCGGGAGGAAGTTGCGGCCCGGGTCCTCGCCGTTGATCCGGAACTCGAACGAGTGTCCGCGCAGCTCCGGGTCGCCGTACCCGAGCTCCTCGCCGTCGGCGATGCGGAACATCTCGCGGACCAGGTCGATGCCGGCGACCTCCTCGGTCACCGGGTGCTCCACCTGGAGGCGGGTGTTCACCTCGAGGAAGGAGATCGTGCCGTCCTGGCCGACCAGGAACTCACAGGTGCCGGCGCCCTCGTAGGCGGCCTCCTTGAGGATGGCCTTGGAGGCGCGGTACAGCTCGGCCACCTGCTCGTCCGAGAGGAACGGCGCGGGCGCCTCCTCGACCAGCTTCTGGTGGCGGCGCTGCAGCGAGCAGTCACGGGTGGAGACCACGACCACGTTGCCGTGCTTGTCGGCGAGGCACTGGGTCTCCACGTGACGCGGACGGTCCAGGTAGCGCTCGACGAAGCACTCGCCGCGGCCGAAGGCGGCGACCGCCTCGCGCACCGCGGAGTCGTACAGCTCCGGGACCTCTTCCAGGGTCCGGGCGACCTTCAGGCCGCGGCCACCGCCACCGAAGGCGGCCTTGATGGCGATCGGCAGGCCGTGCTCCTCGGCGAAGGCGACGACCTCCTCGGCACCGCTCACCGGGTCGGGCGTACCCGCCACCAGCGGGGCGCCGGCCCGCTGCGCGATGTGCCGGGCGGCGACCTTGTCGCCGAGGTCGCGGATGGCCTGCGGCGGCGGGCCGATCCAGTTCAGGCCCGCGTCCAGGACCGCCTGGGCGAACTCGGCGTTCTCCGAGAGGAAGCCGTAGCCCGGGTGGATGGCGTCCGCGCCCGACTCACGGGCGGCGTTCAGGACCTTCTCGATGTCCAGATAACTGGTCGCCGGAGTGTCACCGCCCAGGGCGAACGCCTCATCCGCGGCGCGGACATGCAGAGCGTCCCGGTCCGGGTCGGCGTATACGGCCACGCTCGCGATCCCGGCGTCCCGGCAGGCCCGGGCCACGCGGACAGCGATTTCGCCACGGTTGGCGATGAGCACCTTGCGCACGATTGAGGCTCCCTCCTTGAAACAAGCCGAGTTTAGGGACTGCCGACACGGCACTTCGACCCGTCCCCAATGGTGAGCTTGCCCACACGGAGCGTGATGCGGGGCTCGCCCGACCCGCGAAATCCCTTGTGCCGGCTCGGTACGCAGGACTCCTGCGGGAAACCCTAGCCCCGTCGTGTGGTCAAGGTCTCTGTGAGAGCGTGCCGCGGGCCACTCGGTTTCTTTGTCGAGTCCCTACGAATGGCCCAATGATTCTTTGCCGCCGACCAAACCCTTGTCCCTCGGTTTACCCGTTAGTAGCGTTCACGTCGACTCGAACGTACTTCAGGTAACAGCAGCTCCGCTCGGGCTGCGGGCGAAGGTGGGTGGAAGCCGGTGGTGCGCAGACCGGTGGCGTGGGTCGTGGCGGTCGTGCTCCTGGCGGAGGCGTTCGTGATCGCCGCATTGAACTGGTTCCTCGGAGTGGTCGTGGACCGGCAGAAGATGTCCCTGGCGGGACTCGACCCGGACGTCATGTCGACGTCCTCGAAGATCGGCGGCCTCGTCTTCGGCCTGTACTTCGCGCTGTGCGCCCTCGTGGCCCTGCTCGTCGCGATCCGCAACCGGCCCCCGGCGGGCTTCGGCCGGATCCTGCTGATCAGCGTCGCGGTCGTGCACGGCCTGCTGGGCGCGTTCGCCTGGGGCCTGGTGGGCTGGACCGCCTTCGTGTTCATGGTGGCCGTGCTCGGCCTCGTGGTGCTGCTCCTGATGACGTACGACCGCGACGGCGGCCCGGAGCGGCAGGCCCCCGGCGGCGGCGCCGGGGACCAGGGCGGAGCGCCGCGGGCGGAGGCCGAGCCGGCCGGGGCCCCGGACGGCGTGGCGCGGTCGCACGGCAGTGCGGACGAACCGCAGGACGGGGACGAGGAGCCGCAGGACTCCGTCCCCGCCCAGGTCACTCGTCCGACGCCCACAACTCCGTGATGCCCACGCCGAGTCGGGCCAGCAGTCGGCGCACCAGGGGCAGGCTGATGCCGATCACGTTGCCGTGGTCGCCGTCGATGCCCTCGATGAACGGCGCCGAGCGGCCGTCCAGGGTGAACGCTCCGGCGACGTAGAGGGGTTCGCCGGAGGCCACGTACGCGGCGACCTCCTCGTCGCTGGGCTCGCCGAAGCGGACGACGGTGGAGGCGGTCGCGGAGACGTGCCGCTCGGCGGCCGTGTCCCAGATGCAGTGCCCCGTCTGGAGCACTCCGGTGCGCCCGCGCATCGCCTTCCAGCGGGCGGTGGCCTCCTCGGCGTCGGCGGGCTTGCCCAGGGCCCGCCCGTCCAGCTCCAGCACCGAGTCGCAGCCGATCACCAGGGCGCCCCGCACCTCGGGCTTCGCCGCCACCACGGAGGCCTTGGCCTCGGCCAGGGCGAGTGCCAGTTCGGCCGGGGTGGGCGCGCTGACGGCGTCCTCGTCGACCCCGCTGACGATCACCTCGGGGGCGAGACCCGCCTGCCGCAGCAGGCCGAGACGGGCGGGGGACTGGGAGGCGAGCACGAGTCGCCGGCGGCTCTTGGCAGTCATGCGGCCAGGTTAGTCACGCGGCACCGCCGGACTCACCTCAGACCGATCACGATCATCCCCAGCACCATCGCGAGGGCCAGGACGAGACCGAGCCGCCGCAGCATCTCCTGCATGTCGCGCAGTTCGTCGGGCGGCTCGTTCTCTGGGTCTGACCACAGCATGTCCCCAGCGTGCGGCCTCGGCCGGGCGGGGCGCCTGAGTACCGGTACTCAAAAACTCGCGCCCCGCGCGGCGCGCCGCCGTGCCTCAGCTCGGCCAGTAGGTGCGGGTCCAGGACGCCGGGCCGGGGCGAGGGACACGGTGCCCCGCGATCCGGGACGGGTCCGACCAGGAGTCCCGCGGCCCGGGCGCGCCGGGCGGCGCCGCGGCCTCGGCCGCGGCGCGGGCGCGGACCACCGCCAGGGCGGCGGCCAGCTCCTCCGGGGTCGGGTTGCCACGTACGACCTTGATGTTCATGAGCGCTCCCAGGGTCCGCGGGCCTACAGGGGGATGTTGCCGTGCTTCTTCGGAGGCAGGGATTCCCGCTTGGTGCGCAGCTGACGCAGGCCGCGGACGATGTGGGCACGGGTGTCGGACGGCATGATCACCGCGTCGATGTACCCGCGCTCGGCCGCGACGTAGGGGTTGAGCAGGGCGTCCTCGTACTCCTGGATCAGCCGGGCGCGCACGGCCTCCAGGTCCTCGCCGTTCGCCTCGGCCTCCGCGAGGGTGCGGCGGTGCAGGATGTTGACCGCGCCCTGGGCGCCCATCACGGCGATCTGGGCGGTCGGCCACGCGAGGTTGAGGTCGGCGCCCAGGTGCTTGGAGCCCATGACGTCGTAGGCACCGCCGAAGGCCTTGCGGGTGATCACCGTGATCAGCGGGACCGTGGCCTCCGCGTACGCGTAGATCAGCTTGGCGCCGCGGCGGATGATGCCGGTGTGCTCCTGGTCGACGCCCGGCAGGAAGCCCGGCACGTCCACGAAGGTGAGCACCGGGACGTTGAACGCGTCGCAGGTGCGCACGAAGCGGGCGGCCTTCTCCGACGCGTCGATGTCGAGGCAGCCGGCGAACTGCATCGGCTGGTTGGCGACAATGCCCACCGGGTGGCCCTCGACCCGGCCGAAACCCGTCACGATGTTCGGCGCGAAAAGGGCCTGCGTCTCGAAGAACTCGGCGTCGTCCAGGACGTGTTCGACCACCGTGCGGATGTCGTACGGCTGGTTAGCGCTGTCCGGGACGAGCGTGTCCAGCTCGCGGTCCTCGTCGGTGAGGGCGAGGTCCGCCTCCTCCGCGAAGACCGGGGCCTCGGAGAGGTTGTTCGACGGCAGGTACGACAGCAGCTGCTTGACGTACTCGATGGCGTCCTTCTCGTCGCCCGACATGTGGTGGGCCACGCCGGAGGTCGCGTTGTGCGTGCGGGCGCCGCCCAGCTCCTCGAAGCCGACGTCCTCGCCGGTGACGGTCTTGATGACGTCCGGGCCGGTGATGAACATGTGCGAGGTCTGGTCGACCATGACCGTGAAGTCGGTGATGGCCGGGGAGTAGACCGCGCCGCCCGCGCAGGGGCCGACGACCAGGCTGATCTGCGGGATGACACCCGAGGCGTGCGTGTTGCGGCGGAAGATCTCGCCGTAGGCGCCCAGGGAGGCCACGCCCTCCTGGATGCGGGCGCCGCCGGAGTCGTTGATGCCGATGACCGGGCAGCCGGTCTTCAGCGCGAAGTCCATGACCTTGACGATCTTCTGGCCGTAGACCTCGCCGAGGGCGCCGCCGAAGACGGTGAAGTCCTGCGAGAAGACCGCGACCGGGCGGCCGTCGACCGTGCCGTAGCCGGTCACCACGCCGTCGCCGTACGGGCGGTTCTTCTCCAGGCCGAAGTTGGTGGAGCGGTGCTGGGCGAACTCGTCCAGCTCGACGAAGGAGTCCTCGTCGAGCAGGAGCTCGATCCGCTCACGGGCCGTCAGTTTGCCCTTGGCGTGCTGCTTCTCGACGGCGCGCTCAGAGCCGGCATGCGTCGCCTCGTGGATGCGGCGCTGCAGATCCGCGAGTTTGCCCGCGGTCGTGTGAATGTCGATCTCTTGGCGCTCTTCCGGCTCGGACATCGGGATCGCGGCTCCCTGCCTGCTCAAAAGGGGGGACGGTTACTCATCCGTAGCGTAGTGGTGCGCCTGCGTGTCGGCAGTGCGGCGTTTCCCACACCTAGGGTGACTTGCATGACGCCGCACAATGCATCAGACGACAGCCGCTGGTCCGATCTGGACCGCCCGCCCCTGAACGCCTCGGCGCTGCGGCGCGGGCTGCTCCGGGAGGGCGGACTGTGGTCCGGGGTCGAGTTGGTCCAGCGCACCGGGTCCACCAACTCCGACCTGGTCGCCAAGGCCGTGGCCGGCACGGTGGGCGAGGGGGCGGTGCTGGTCGCCGAGGAGCAGACGGCCGGGCGGGGGCGGCTGGACCGGCAGTGGACCGCGCCGGCGCGCTCCGGGCTGTTCTTCTCCGTGCTGCTGCGGCCCGTGGAGGTGCCGGTGGCCCGCTGGGGGTGGCTGCCGCTGCTCACGGGTGTGGCGGTGGCGACCGGGCTGTCCCGGGCCGCGGGCGTGGACACGGCCCTGAAATGGCCCAACGACCTGCTGGTGAAGGTCGGCGGTGAGGAGCGCAAGGCCGGGGGGATCCTCGCGGAGCGGGCCGGGGACGGTGGGGTGGTCGTCGGTGTGGGCCTCAACGTGTCGCTGCGGGCGTCGGAGCTGCCGGTGCCGACTGCGGGGTCGCTGGCGCTGGCCGGTGCGGTGACCACGGACCGGGATCCGCTGCTGCGGGCCGTGCTGCGGTCGCTGGAGGAGTGGTACGGGCGGTGGCGGGACGCGGGCGGTGATCCGGCGCGCAGTGGGTTGCAGGAGACGTACGCGGCGGGGTGCGCGACGCTGGGGCGCGCGGTGCGGGCGGAGCTGCCGGGGGAGCGGTCGATCGTCGGCGAGGCGGTGGCGGTGGACGGGGACGGGCGGCTGGTCATCGCC